>JAEZIV010000047.1 GCA_023436515.1 Bacillota bacterium | reverse complement strand
TCTCCAGGGAAGCGCACCTCAAAAATGTAACTTATCTTTTCACTGCCCGATAAAACCTCATCATTGCTATTAACCCAAAATTGCATGGAATCCATTTGAACTTTAAACTTCCCGCTGGAATCCACTTTAATTATCTGATCCTCTTTACCATCCTTATTATTAAGTAAGGCCGAAGAGCAGTATTCACCATTTTTATAAACTCCTCCGCGGAGAATAACATCACCGCTGTAGGGTGTTCCGTCAGGCTTCTTAAAGTACAATTCTGCCGTTGAAACTTTGTTTAGTTTTATGATGTTTAAAGGGTATAGTTCAAGCCTGGTCCAATCCCTTTCTGATGAAACAAGATCCTTATATATTGTCCCAAGATATACCTGATCTCCAATTGTAGATTTCATATAAATCTCACTTTTTATTCCACTTTCCTCATAGAGAGCCAGCTCACCGTTTGCGTTTGTTTTTACAGAACGGCTTATACCTTCCCCGTTAATATATGTAAGGCTAGTTTCAGCCATTGGGCTAATCTGAAACAGATATAATTTATCCTTTAAAGTATCCACCTTTACATCAATCGTTTTTGTTAAGCCTGTTGTTGCATGTACTGCTGTAATCCTGGAAGAACCGTTATTCAGCCCTGATAAAACAAACTCTGTTTCCGGCCTGTAGGAGGTATATAAATAGCTTTCTATATTTTCGTACAGGTTCTGCTCTTTAAAATTTATGCTGGCCACCTTACTATCTGAAGATTTCCAGCTAATTTGATCCCTAATCTTCCCCCAGGCATGCTCTCCAAAGTTTATGCTTATTACATTTTTCAGATATATATCTCTTTTTAAGGCTAGTATTTGCTCGCTGGTCATACTTTTTATTCTGTCTATATTGCTCATAACATGATACTTATTCGGAACCTCTGTCCCATCAATTAGTATTTTTAATGAATTATGACTATATACGTACAGCACAAAGGAATCATAGGACCAGGTGGCGTCCAGATTGTTTTTTGCCTTGACAGCAAAGGTATAGGTGTCCCTGAAGCCACTTGCGACCCCGGGTACAACGAAATTATGACTCCCCCCGCTGCTTTCAGTTACAGTCTGATTGAATAGTACGATATTGCCATTATTGTCAGTAACAGTAAATTCAAACTCACTTCCATTTACAGTATCAAGGTTGTTTATCTCCCAGTTGACAGTAAGGTTTTTAGTGGCATCAGTTATGTAGTAACTCTCAAGCTTTTGAAGCTTTATGCTTACAGGCCTTGACTCGATATTAATATACGCTGTTGCCACTAGCTGCTGCCCCGTTTTATAGGGATTTTCCCCACTGACTTCAACAATATAGCTATACTTTCCGAGAACAGAAACTCCATTGAGAAAAGTAGAGGGTATTGAGTGGCTGGAAACAGGGTCGGTTATTGTACCAGTTACTGAGGCATCATAAATTAGTGCACCCTTATTCACCGTTCCCTCTGTATACTCAGCCGAAAACATTTTTATTTTGAATGTTGCTCCCTTTTTTAACTCATCATTTTTGGCAATGAGGTTGGAAATCCAGCGAACCTCTGCACTGTCCCCGTCCACTATTGATATAACATTTGCACTGCTTGGTATATTTATAAACGGAGTAAGTCCAACCTTTATTGTAAGTGGCCTGGCTGCAACTGTGATGGCTCTTCCCTCAACATTTCCGTTTTTGGCTATCAAACCAAAAGTTACACTTCCGGGTTTTCCTGTGGGAATTACAACTCCCTTGTTATTTATCGAAGCTACACTTTCATCACCACTTAGGATTGTCCACTGAAAGTCCTCCGGTTTGCTCCATGTGGCACCCGGCTTATGAATTGTATAAGTCAACACCAAAGGGTCCAAATCCTCAGCAAATACAACACCATTTTCCGGGTAGGTATCATTAACAATAATGTCGCCATTTTCAAGAAAAACAGGAGCCGGAACAATATATTCCGCAAATTTACCTATTATTAATCTATGGTTTGTATTGCTTCCCATATGAGGGTCCAGGTAGAATTCAACCGCCCTGGTCACATCGGTTTCAGCAGCATTCACCATTGAAGTAAACTCTCCCAGAAGCTTTCCTGGATTATCGGCATCATCAACATACAAGTCTATTTTTGTTTTACCACCGTCAATTGACGCATATATGCTCGGTACTCTGAACCTTCCATTGCTATCCGGGTAATTGACTGCTTCACTCTCAAGCCATGCGGTAAGATTAGGGTACATAGGATCTTTAACAATATCTATCGATACTCTTCCGGTTTGCTTTCCATCAACATTGGTTGTGGTAACTATGGGATTGGAAAAAGAATAGTACTTGACTGAGTTTTGGATAATATCATCAAACCTCTGAGAATACGAATTACTTTGTACATATCCCGCCATATCCACCGCACTGGTTATCTCTGTAATATTCAAATAGGTCTGATCCATCAGCTGGACGGGGTATAGAAAGGTTGCATATTTGCTTATGCTAGTTAATTCAATAGGCTTAAGTGTCATGCCATTCACTTTGATCTGCACATTGTTAAGCTTTACAGGCTCACTGTATTCCACTGTTATTGGGACAGATTGCGGGTAAGTAAACTTCATACCTGTGGGTATGTTTGCACTAATAATAGAGGGAGCTTTTTTATCGCAAAACTTAATAGTAAAGTATCCAAAGACTGACCCTGGGGGTGAAGTTTCCAGTTTTACATAACCACCATGCAGCCATTGCTCTTCTCCAGGTTCTTCAGGAAAAAAAGCGTTCCTCATATACCTGGCTGAATCCTTTGCCAACTTGAGATTTGTAGAGTAGCTCGTATAATTTTGATAAACAGGCATTGAGAATTTGAACCTGTTCACCCCATAGGTTTCGGGATATTCGGTTCCCAACTGAAGATACGCCTCTACGTCACTAAAAGCTCCGGCATTAACATTTTTTAATACTGAGAATTCAATATCAGTATATATTCCGGCTTTCTCCAATAATGCTAGAACTGTGTCATTAACTAAAAAGGACTTAATATTTGTGATGTCACCAACGCCGACACTCGGTTGAATTGTGCCGGTAAAAGTAACCTCTGACTGGGTTGGCCATTTGAAGGTTTTATGAATATTAATCTGTTTCTCCTCGAATATTTTACCATTAGCAAATTGGATGTTTTGCGGATTATATAATTGAATAACAAAGCTCTTATTCCCTTCATAATGACTCTTGTCATCAATAATTGTAAAGCTTATTGGCTTTTCAGTCTCTGTAGCTCCTGCATTAAAGTAAATGACTCCATCGTTCCCTGTAAAATTGCCATTTCTTTCACTAAAATATTCCTCATTAAAATAATAGCTATCATACCACTCTTTTTTTGCGCTTCCTTCAACAAATCTATAGGCTATACTGATGTTATAATTGGGTACTTTTGCCAACTTGTTTCCCTTGCTATCCTTAAGGGTTACCTTTAACGACTTATTTCCACTTCCATTTTCAAAAACAACTAAATCAGTTTCCACCTCGGCATATATACCATGGTCTATACCAGAAGGAAACTCTATACTACTGTCAGCAGCTGAGAACATGGAAATACCTTCAGTCTGTATTTGCTGCCGTAGTGAGGCAAGGGATTGCCTTTGTTCATCATTTAAGGTTATCCCCTCATTGAAATATGTATCTTTAATTCTTTTAAGCTCATCTTCAATCTCAAGCATAAGCTTGAGATCCTTAAGAGATAAGGGAGCACCATCTACCGTAATCAGTTTTTCAGGCTCAAAAGCATCGCTGCTTATCAGCTCTCTAACCTTCTCTAGGCTCATGATTTTCCCGTCAATTTCTATTTCATATGTAATTAACTCTCCGGTTTCTGAAATAAGCCCCAGTTCGAGCATGCGACTTAATGCTTCCTCAGCCTGAACATCACTTCCCAGTATGTTTTTCAAGGTATTCAGAATTACAAGATTGCGTTCATAGGAATTATTTTTCGTAGCGGATATTGCTCCCTCTACAGAAGAAGGTGCAATTGATATAAAAATAGCTATTATTACAATAATCGCGATAATTTTTCTTATGGCATACATTTGAATACCCCTTTCCAATATTGCTATATTCTGAAGTTTAGTAGTAATCCACGTTAGATGAGTAATATATATTTAGTTTATATTTTTCTTCCTACTGTAACAATGTACTAAAGTACAGTTAGAGCAAAAAAATGTCAAAAAAAGCGGTACCCTTGGGATGCCGCATCGTTGATACATTTATTATTCAGTTCAAAGCTTAGCTTGGCTTCTACCTCTCCATCTCAAAGCTTAAAAGCTGCTCATTTTTTATGTAACCTGTAATGTAAAGAAGGTTACATCGTCCTTAATTCCTCCATTCTTAGAGTAAAGAGTGATTTCCTTGTCTATTTCATCATATATGCATTCTAAATCCCTGACTCCGTACTTCCCAAGCAGTGCTTTCAGACTATCAATACTGTAAGCATTTCCCGAAAGCTTTCTATTAAGCTCAGTGAGCCCATCTGTATAAAAAAACACTCTATCTCCTGATTCAAGCCGGACAGATTTATCCTTATATTCGGGAGAGCATATATCTCCAAGCTTGCATATGGGTAAGCCCTGGATTTCTATCTCATGAATCTGCTGGTTTTTCTTAATAATTATGGGCTGTGCATTCATACCCGCTGAAGAATAAACCAATTCCCTAGTATCAGTATTGTATATTGCATAAAGTACAAGTATATACAGATCGGCTTTAAAATGAACCTTATTGAATAAGTGATACAGATTGCTAAGAACGGTAGAAGGATTTATTATCTCAGACCTATTGCCCTCAAGCTCCCTTATTGTCTTTATACTTTGGTTAAGAAAAATTGTCAGCATGGATGCGGGCACCCCATGCCCTGATACATCACCTATGTACATCCCTATATGCTTTTCATCCAGTCTGAATATATTATAGAAGTCACCGCTGACTCTCTCAGCCGGATAATACTTTGCTGAAAAAGTGACCTCCTCGTTATTTGGAAGCTTTTCCGGGAGCATCGCCAATTGAATATCTCTCGCATATTCCAAATCATCCAGCAGCTTTTGATTTATTACTTCCAAAGCTCTGGTGCGTTCTTCCACAAGTCGGTTCAGATTTCTGGCATCTGCTTTTATTTTGTTTTTTGCCGCATACAATGCCAGATATGGCTGTTCAATGTTATTTATAAAAGCAACCCTGAATACCATGAAGTAGGATATAAACTTATATATATGTCCAAGAAAGTTATACATATCATATACTGAAAAATATCTTACAAAAGACAGTTCACTAAAAATACTTGTTATTATGGCAACTGAAAAAAGCAGATTTGAATTGTTTTTATTTTTCATATACTGTCTGATATACTGAAAGCCAGCAACTACCAGAAATATTATCACAACATATTCAAGAACCTTTTTTACCTGGGTAACCCCTGTTTCCTCATTATACATTTCAGGTATGATGCCGGGAAAATATGTGGCAATAACCAGAACAGCCAATACGAAGACAATTGAAATTATTAGGAAAATCCTTTTGTCAATATTTGATTTCCTGTTAATCCTAATACAACTCACAGCAGTTACACCTATAGCGCCCACAAGTCTGGCGATAATCCAAAAGGTTGTTGCACGATTTGCCGTATCATTTGTTATTAGAAAATCCATCATGCCTTTAAAGCTTAAGGCATGAAAAAAATCAATGCAGCCCATTATTAAAAATATGTGGGCCACAGCAAGCCCTCTTAGTCTTTTGTTCTGCTTATATGAATAGTAAGGTATAATAAACACGCAAACAGACACCAACACGCTTATAAATTCAAGGGTTGTATGCCAGGAAAGATATGATGAAGCGCTCATCACCTTGACATAAACCTGCTCAAACAAATAAGCATATTCAAATAGAAATCCAGAAATTATAAATACAAAAATGGGCAGGAGTAGTCCCCTATACTCAAAACACTTAGCCTTAGCCTTCAACACGCTTAACTGCAAGATATCACCACCCACAAATATTGGTCTATCCACAAACGAGATTGCTTGTCTTGCATTATAGTTCATAAAAATTTTAACACAAAATCCCTATAAAGCATACTCACATTTGTTTAAATTATTATTGAATGCACTGCTGATAGTTAATGTCTATAAAAAATAGTTTACAATATGTGTAATTTTTGTTATGCTATTTACAAGTTTGCATATGTGCATTTATTCCTCACATTCTTGAATGGAGGAAAAGCATGTCAAAAAAAATCAAGTGTTTCTTATCATTTTTTCTATGTCTCTCTTTGGTTTCATTTTGTTCCTCTGTCCAGCCTGCCTATGGCAAAGCAGCTTCTGGAATTGCCTTTGTAATACTGTCCAAATATAAAGCAAATGTGGATATCGGAAGCGAATTCTACATAATTGCCGTTACCACCAATGGAAAGCTCCCTACCTGGAAAAGCAGCCATTCTTCCATTGCGTCTGTCAATACCTACGGAAAGGTTACAGCCAAAAAAGCGGGAACAGTAACTATTACAGCCAAAATCAAAAATGCCGAGGCATCCTGTAAGGTAACAATTAACAAAACTCTTATAACTCTCAGTACACAAAATGCCTCAATTGAAAGAGGTCAAAAGCTCAAGCTTTCGGCAACCACCTCAAACAAATCACAGGTGAGCTGGAAAAGCAGCAAGCCAAGTATAGCTACTGTTGATGAAACCGGCACCGTAACCGGAATAAAGCCCGGTCAGGCATCTATCATCGCTACTTCGGATGGCAGCAGTGTTACTTGCAGCTTCAAGGTCAAAGCACCAACTATCTCACTGAGCAAAACAAAGCTGACCCTATACCGGAATCAGCAATACCGCCTAACTGCAAATGTGTCTTCAAAGATTCCCCCTGTATGGAAAACCAACAAAAAAAGCATAGCATTTGTTGATGAAAGTGGTCTGGTAACAGCGGTTAAGAATGGAACAGCAGTTATAACTGCCATGGTGGACGGGGTAGAAAAAAGCTGCTATGTAACAGTAATTAAGCCTGACATAACCTTAAGTTCTTCTGAGCTGACCCTCAAAAAGGGTACCTCGGCAACAATCAAAGCAGTTGTTTCTTCCGGCAACAGTCCAATTTGGTCCTCGAGCAATTCCAATGTTGTCACAGTAGATAAAGCCGGTAATATTACCGGCATAAAAAAAGGTACTGCCATTATTTATGCCTCTGAAGACGGTACCAAGGTTAAATGCACAGTACGTGTAACTGAATAAGTCTATGTGAGGAGTAAATGCCGCAAACCAAGTCTAAGCCATCCCTCCGGTCTTTGAAGAGCTAATCAAGTTAAAGCTAAGCTTTATAACCATTTCAGCCATATAACGGGGAGATGCCCGCAGGTCATCATCCAGCCATTTCTGAACTAACCCGACACAGCCTGTTATAGTGAAGGAATATATGTATTCCGCATCGCCCTTACTGATTTTGCTATTCTCAGTTATTTCAGTAATTATTTTATCATATACCAGTGTCATTATCTTTTTTTGAAAATTAATATCCCCTTTTTCACTAAGGAGCAATTTGCATAGTTTTGCATTCTCATTAATATACTCAAATATTTTTTCTGTTGTTGCTACAGCATCCTCTCTATTTGATGACCGGTCCATTTGTGACAAATGTGCTCTTACATTGTCAAGGAGCTCATCCTCAATTCTCCTCAATAAATCATACTGGTCATTATAGTGGGAGTAAAAGGTTGCACGGTTAATGTCAGCATCCTCACAAATTTCTTTTATAGTTATCTGTGAGATGTTCTTTTTTTCAAGTAGGTTTATGAAGCTTTGCTTCAACACCATTTTGGTATATTTAACCCTTCTATCATCCTTATTTCGCACTCTGATACCTCCTGATTCCACAAAGCTATTTTTAGGAAAGTATGTAGTTTAGTAAACATTTTTAAGGTTCCTGTTTAATAAATAACACTGGTTCACCATCTGTCTGTTGTTTTTGTGTCACACTGCCATTAAACTAAACATATGGCAGTTTGTCAACATGTTGTACAATAAAATTGGTAAGGGGAAATTTAGTGGACAGATTTTTTGAAGCTGTAATCAAACATAAAAAAACCGTTTTAATTATTTTTTCAATAGTTGTGGTATTATGTGCCTTTCTATTTCCATTTGTCTCGGTAAATTATAATATGGTAGACTACTTACCAGGCGATTCTCAGTCTACTACTGCAATTAAGCTAATGGAGGAGGAGTTTGGGGGTGAAATGCCCAATGCCCGTGTAATGCTTACCAATGTGTCGATACTCGAAGCTTTGGAGGTAAAAGATAAAATAGCAGCTTTAGACGGT
>JAEZIV010000445.1 GCA_023436515.1 Bacillota bacterium | reverse complement strand
TATGCTCTCCCAATCCTTAAAGCATGCCATGAGTATATATGTGTTCTGGCAAATCGTATTCTTTAGTGCAATTATAGGGATTTTAAGTTTTTATCTGATGTCGGTAATTGAAAAATTGGTTTCACCCTATAAGAAAGTTAAAAAATAAGGAGGTGGTGAATGGATATGGAAAACGGATATTTAAACACTGAAGTAAGATCCTTGGAAATTAGAGAAGCTAACAAAATCAACAGTAACACGGCAAAGAAGAGAGCCCAGATAAACAAAGAATCAATCACAACTGTTCTTTATCCCGTACTATTTGGACTTTTGATATTAGTACTTTGGCAGACTCAGCTGCTGCATAAAATTCTGGGAGCCGATACATTTACTCTTCCTTTACCCGGGAGAATTATCAATATCATTTTTGATAACGTACCTGCCATACTAAAAAATGTTCAAGCTACCGTTATTGTGGCAGTAGGAGGTTTGGTACTGGGTTCTGCATTGGGTTATCTTTTGGGGATTATTGCCATGGCTTTTCCCAAATGGGGGTCAGGGGGTATTTCCATTGCCTCAGCCTTCACCGCTGTACCAATTGTAGCCATAGCACCTATTCTGAATAATTTGACAAAGGATTTCAGCAGTGATCCGAATGTGAGGAGCATGCTGGCAAAAATGCTGGTGGTTATGATAACCTGTACCGTTTCAATGAGTATAAATGCATACAGAGGCTTTGTAGAGTTAAAGCCTTTTTCAGAGGATTTAATGAAATCCTATGCAGCAAGCAAGACAACTGTTTTTTTAAAATTAAGAGTACCAAACAGCCTGCCCTAAGTTTTTACGGCATTGAGAGTAAGTGTTCCTGCCAGCATTATAAGCGCACTGGTCAGTGAATATTTTGCCGAGTACATCATAGGGGTGGGACGTCAGATACGTGAGAGCATTGTTCTGGCGCAATACGCAACGGCCTGGGCTTACATCCTGGTAGCCTGTGCAATAGGCATACTGATGTACGCAATACTACTGATCACTGAGGGAATTTTACTGAAAGGACGCCGCAACCGGTGAGCTTCAGTTTAATAAGGAATAGCAAAAACTGTTCCAGGTAAATCAATATATCTACATACAATGAGGAGGGTTAAATCATGAAAAAGAAAATAGCAAAGTTATTAGCTGTTATAATGGCAATTTCGATGATCTCAACAGCATTAGCAGGATGTGGCAAGGAAACAGAAGCTTCAGGAAGCACAGCAGGAGCTTCAAGTGCGGCAGCCGGTACTTCAGCTGTAGCTGGCGATAGTGCATCAGGCAGCACCACTGCGGCAAGCTCAGGAAAATATTATGATGGGGCAGCTACTGCAGAAAGCATTATAAAGGATGCTGCAGGTAAGGGTAAAGTGGGTAACTGGGGACTTGGAAACGAGTATGAAGTGCAGGCACTTTTGGCGAAATACGGTCAGCCTACCACCTTCCTGAGTCAGGCCTTTGATATGGACGGTTTCGACAATGACACAATAGCACTTGCTTCAGCAATGACCTATAACGAGCTGGGGTTGGTTAAAAACAACTACGAAGGAGGCTATAAATACGGTGATAAGGTTAACTTTATCGATATGAATAAAGAAGGCGTTGCAATGCTCGAAGACAACATCTTCTGTACAGAGTCCTTTGCAAAAGCAAATCCAAATACCGTAAAAGCCTTTCTCTACGCATCAATGAAGGGCTGGGAATATGCCTGCAGCAATCCCGAAGAGGCTTCAAAGATCGTTTATGAATACGGCTCTTCAGTATCTAGTGAGCACCAGGCATATATGGCTTCTGAGGTTAAAAAGCTAGTTGAGACCGATACTGCAGGTGCAGCTGTAAAAGACTATGGAAACATGGACGATAAAGCAATGCAGCAAACACTTGATCTTGCAAAGAAGTATATTCAGTTGACAGACTCGGCAGCAGCTTCAAAATTACAATCCTTGACACTGGACAATATCCGCAATACTTCCTACTTAAAGGATGCAATAGCATCAGGCGGGAAATTTGACAGCCTTGAAAAGAAATCTGTATCCATTCAGCTCAAATGGCTCCCACAGGCGCAGTTTATGGGTTATTACGTGGCATTGAAAAAAGGCTTCTATAAGGAGGTTGGTTTGGAGGTTAAGATCGTTCCTGGCGGCGGTGATATCGGAGAAACAACAGCTGTATACTCCGGTCAGGTGGATTTTGGTGTCACCTGGGTATCCAACCTTATTGCAGCAAATGCGGGCGGAATGAATCTGCTTGAAATTGCACAGGTATTCCAGAGATCAGGCCTCGTACTTGTTTACAAGTTGAATTAATTCTTCAAAGGTAAGGTTTACAGCTTTATGCCTGAATTAGGTGACAGCCGTGTCACCTGATTCAGACATGATTAAATAATAACTGCCGGCGTTTATTATTTAATCATGTCTGAAGTATACAAAACATCAAATACTAAAAAAAATTAACATATAAGCGTTTATCGCGCCGAATGGAGGTTGAAAGGATGGATCTATTAATTAAGAACGGTACCGTTGTCACTGCAAGTGAAAGCTTTGTTGCGGATATTGCGGTTGAAGGCGGCAGAATTGCCTGTATAGGAACAAATCTCCCTGTTGAAGCTGAAACAACAGTTGATGCTTCAGGGAAATACATATTACCCGGTGCCATAGATGCCCATACTCATCTGGCAATGCCCTTCGGCGGCACAGTGTCGGCTGATGGTTACTTATCAGGTACCAGAGCTGCCGCCTGCGGTGGTGTCACAACAGTATTCGACTATCCAATGCAGAGAAAAGGCAAGGGCATACTGGAAACAGTAGAAGAGAGAAAAAAGCTGTGTGACCCTGAAGCCTGTGTTGATTACGCTTTTCATTGCATAATTACAGACCTCAATGAAGGCACCCTGCTGGATGAATTTCAAGCTGCCGTTGAATACGGTATTACAAGCTTTAAATGCTTTCTGGTATATAAAAAGGAAGGCATGATGGTTGATGATGCAACACTGGTAAAGGTATTGCTTAAAGCCAAGGAGGCCGGTGCCATTACAAACATTCATGCGGAGAATCCCGATATTATTGATCTGAATATAGAGAAATTTAAGAAAGAGGGAAAAACCTCTGCCTGGTACCATTATCTCAGCAGACCCGAGTTTGTTGAGGCAGAGGCCGACAAAAGAGCTGTTCATTGGGCCAAAGCCTTTGATGCGCCACTGTATATAGTCCACATGGCCGACAAGGAGGGCTTGGAAGCTGCTGTGGCCGCTAAAATGGAGGGCTATGACATATTTGTTGAAACATGTCCTCAGTACTTGGAGTTTACCTCTGAGGTTTATAAAAGAGAGGACGGCAGAAATTTTGTCTGTTCACCTCCCATAAAAGGGCAGGAAAGCCAGGATGCCCTGTGGGCAGCAATTAAGAACGGAACCATTGACACGGTGGCAACAGATCATTGCCCTTTCCAGAGCTATGAAAAGGACTGGGGAAAGGATGACTTTACAAAGATTCCAAATGGCTGCGCCGGAATTGAAAATCTGTATCCATATATGCTTTCTGCAGCAAACCAAGGCAAAATATCCTTTAGTACTGCCGTAAAGCTATGCTCCACCAATCCCGCAAAAATATTCGGCTGTACTCAGAAGGGCTCACTTACAGTAGGCAAGGATGCAGATATCGTTATATACGACCCGGAGAAGGACTTTACAATATCAGTGGACAACATGCATTCTGACTATGACCATACTATTTGGGAAGGCAAAGAATTGCATGGATATCCTGTTCAGACTTACGTACGTGGGAAACTGGTTTATGATAATGGCGATTTCGTGGGGAACCCCGGTTTTGGTGAGTTTATCAGGCGACAGCCGAGAATATAGTTATTTGTGTAATTTTTCTACAATTAAAAAAAGCTTTTTAATCAAGACATAGAAGGAGTGATTGCTTTGGGCGATCTAATGTATAAGGATATATCAATAATAGAAGAAGTAAGCGGCTGTCTGCTCTGCAACAATGCCCCCTGTGCCAAAGCCTGCCCTTATGGCCTTGAAGCAGATGCCATAATTCGTTCACTTCGCTTTGAAAATTATGGAGGAGCCGCTGCTAAAATACCTGAAAGTGTTCCTTGTGCTGCCTGCAAGACAAAAGAGTGCATGAGGGTGTGCTTAAAACAGAAAATAAATCGGCCTGTAGCCATTGATGAAGTAATAATCAGTGCGTCGTCATATAAAAAGGAAAAGCTTGTAGAGGTGGACTTGTCCATCGATTTCTGCGGAGTCAAATGCGAAAATCCATTCTTCCTGTCCTCTTCGGTTGTAGGAAGCAATTATGAAATGGTAGCCAAGGCCTTTGATATGGGCTGGGCAGGAGTTGCCTTTAAGACCATAGGGACCTTTGTACCCAAAGAGGTGTCTCCCCGATTTGAAGCCTTGAGGAAAGAGGCTGTACCCTTTATAGGCTTTGAGAATATTGAACAGATATCTGAACACACTCTGGAAGCAAATATTCAGTTTTTAAAACAGCTGAAGGAGGATTACCCGGCAAAAATCATTGTTGCTTCCATCATGGGTCAGAATGAGGATGAATGGACGTATCT
>JAEZIV010000413.1 GCA_023436515.1 Bacillota bacterium | reverse complement strand
TCTCCAGGGGTGGAAAAGGACCATACCACACTTAAAGGGTAGCCACTATAAGAACAGATGGTTAAGTAATCGGTTTAAAAAGGGAAAATAATGATAGTTCTGCTTATGAAATGATGAAAAACAATTTGTATGGGTAAAACCAAATATGAATGGTTGCTTAAATAGAAGAAAGAAGAAAAAAATATAGGTCTAGACCATTAAAAAATCGATTGAATTACATGCACTTTATTCGGATAAATCAGAAATAATCTATTAAAAAAATGTGTTCAATAAAAAAGAAAGCTTTTGGGATAGTTAAGAACTGTTTACCCCTTAGAAGTGAAATCAACACCAATCTCGATTTGTAACATAATTATACATATTTTGGTATTTAATGTCAATACTGCTTCAAAAATAATTGGGAAGATTTTTTTCATCTTCCCAATCTCATCTTTTCTATCATACAACTGAATTAAAAATAACCTATTGAAATGAATACTTATTGTTCCATTTGTTTTCCTAAAAAGCCTGCAGCAGATTGAGCAAGTTTTGCTTCAACTTCTCCCATTTTAACATTTTGATCTGTTGAAAGCATTATTACTGCTCCTATTGGGTCACCTTCTGATATTATTGGAGAATCAACCTGTGAGGTATACTTTCTTTCCCCGGTTTCATCAGCAAGAATTAAAATAGCCTTTTCTTCCGGAGACTTTATAAGTAGTGTCTGCTTTTCCTCAATCGTTTTTTCTACATCACTGCTCAGTTGCTTTTCTAGAAATTCCTTTTTGGACGCTCCTGAAACAGCAATAACAGTGTCTCTATCAGTAATACATGTTATGTGTCCACTGGTTTTATGAAGTGATTCAGCATATTGTGTTGCGAAATCGCTGAGTTCACCGATAGGAGAATACTTCTTTAGTATAACTTCTCCTTCCTTATCGGTAAATATTTCGAGAGGATCACCCTCTCTGATTCTCAGGGTTCTTCTTATTTCTTTTGGTATTACAACTCTTCCTAAATCGTCTATACGTCTAACTATTCCAGTTGCTTTCAAATTATATTACCTCCTTAATAGGTTATTTTAGTCTTAGTATTGTAAAGTTGATGTTTTTTTATACATTATTGGTAACACACAAAGGATAAAATCCCAAAAAATTAGTTTATATAATCTTTGCACAAAAAAGTACACCTTAATTCGGGTTCTCCGGCATTAAAGTGTACTTCTGTTTATTTCATATTAATTATCTCATCTTAATTATTTCTATTGTTATACTCCGTAGATAGTCTTGTCTATCTTTGTAATTGCTTCTTCATTCAGCTTTATAGAAAACTTTGCATCTTTCTTAAATTCATCCAGCTTTTTAGTAAACTCATCACTTTGCTTCTGGCTCAATAGAGATGATTTAATACCTTCCTTTAAATCCTCAATTGGGGTGTGAGTCCGATTATGGAACTGCATTACATGATAACCAAACCTTGACTCTACTATGGCTGCATCCCCTGCCTTACGATCTGCAAACGCCCAATCTTCAAATTCAGTAACCATTTCCTGTCTTCCAAAGGTGTATTCTCCCTGATATCCACGACCGCCCTTAGTTGTAACAGCCGGCTTGTCATCAGAATTCTGTTCGGCAAGTACTTTGATATCTTCACCTGCTTTAACCTTTGCAAGAAGCTCCTCGGCCTTTTTCTTTGCCTCCGCCTTCTTACCTTCGCTTACAGGCTGCTGGTTTGAATCCACTGTGGATATTAATATATGGGTAACAGTTACCTTATCAAAACTATCCTTATTTTCATCGTAATACTTCGTAACTTCGTCATCAGATACACTTACATCCTTGATTATAGATTCCTGATACTTTTGTGCCAGCGTTAAGTTCTTGTATATTTCCTTCAGCTCCGAAAGAGTAACGCCATATCTTTCTTTTAAGGCTGCTTCTGCTTCATTCCTGGTTTGATATGTTTGAATCTGCTGATCAATTGCAGCATCAACTTCCTTCATATCTGCCGAATCAAGCTTCATTCCGGCTTCTTTAGCCTTTATAACCTGTATCTTTAATTCCTGAATTTGCTCAATCGTACTCTTTTTTATACCAGCTTTTGCAGTCTCATTACCAAACTTTGTATTCCAGTCATAATTATCCGTAGTCACTGAGCTATCAGTTGCTGAAATACTAGCTAAAAACTGGGACATGTTAAACTTGGAGAAAAAGGTATACTCGTACTTTGTTATCTTTTGATTATCAACTGTTGCTACATTTGTTGCCCATGGTTGAAGTACAAATAGTACAACTGCAGCAATTATGATAATAGCAGCTACAATAACACCAATTATAAGGCCTTTTGACTTCTTCTTAACGTTCTCATTCGCATTTTCCAAAGGTAATCGCTCCCCATTTATATTATTAACTAAGCTTGTACAACTTTAAATTTCAAAACACTTACTGTAACAATTATATTCAATTATTCATTATACTGCAATTTAATAATGTCATGTAACAAAATCTTAATATTTGCTAGAATATCTCGTCCGTTCAGATTGTTTAACCGGAAGGATACATATGGATTACTGCTGGCGTTGAACATTACCCTTCTGGGATATTTGTCCATCAGCCTGCCAAGATACATGGGCAGTGCTGCAGAAGTCTTGCTGAGCTGAAAGATAACCAGTTCCTCCTTTTGAGTAACCGCAGTAAAGCCGCATTTTCTAGCAAGTACCTTTAAGTATGCTATATCCATCAGGCTTTCAACCTCATCCGGAATATCCCCGTACCGGTCAATCATCTCATCTCTAATGTCTATAACATCATTTTCGTCCTGTATTCCGGCAATTTTTTTATACATATCTATTTTTAGTTCTTCCGAACTTATATATTCATCATCGATATATGCACTTACGCTTAGATCAATAGCCATTTCCTCATCTGTGGTTTTTATATCTCCCCCACTTATTTCATGAACGGCTTCCTCCAGGAGCTTACAGTACATTTCGTACCCAACGGTCTCCATATGCCCATGCTGTTCAGGTCCTAAAAGATTCCCCGCACCTCTTATCTCCAAATCTCTCATGGCAATTCTGAAGCCTGACCCGAATTCTGTAAACTCCTTTATTGCCTGAAGCCTTTTTTCTGCAACCTCAGAAAGGGATTTATCCTTTCGGTAGGTTATATAAGCGTAGGCAAGGCGGTTTGATCTCCCAACTCTGCCCCGGATTTGATACAGCTGGGATAGACCCATTCTGTCAGCGTCCTCCACAACTATGGTGTTTACATTAGGCATATCAAGGCCCGACTCGATGATTGTAGTACACACCAGCACATCAAACTCGCAGTTTATAAAGCTGTACATTACATCCTCCAGCTCTTTCTCGTTCATCTGCCCGTGAGCAGTAGCAATCCTAGCCTCCGGCACCAGCCTCTTAAGTTCCTCTGCCTTCATTTCTATTCCCCTTACCCTGTTGTAAAGGTAAAATACCTGTCCGTTCCGCGCCAGCTCTCTGACTATTCCATCCCTTATAAGCTCGGGATTATGCTCCATTACATAGGTTTGTACAGGATACCTTTCTTCAGGGGGGTCCTCAAGTACACTGATATCCCTTATCCCCACCAACGACATATGAAGTGTCCTCGGTATTGGTGTGGCCGTAAGAGTCAGTACATCAACATTAGGTTTGATGGACTTTAATTTTTCCTTGTGTGTGACTCCAAATCTCTGTTCCTCATCCACAACCAGCAGACCCAGATCCTTAAACTCTATATCCTTTTGCAACAGCCTGTGAGTACCCACAAGAATGTCAATATTGCCTGTTTTGACCGATTTGACAATCTTCTTCTGTTCTGCTGCCGTCCTGAAACGGCTTAGGACATCCACCGTTACCGGAAAATCCATCATTCGCTTCTTAAAATTTTCATATTGCTGCTGTGCAAGTATTGTTGTCGGCACTAGATAGGCTACCTGCTTACCGTCCATAACTGCCTTAAAAACAGCACGGATGGCAACCTCGGTCTTTCCGTAGCCCACATCTCCGCAGAGGAGCCTATCCATAAGCCTTGGGGATTCCATGTCATTTTTTATTTCATCTATACATTTTAGCTGGTCGTCTGTCTCATCATAGGGAAACAGCTCCTCAAACTGTCTCTGCCATACTGTATCGGCCGCAAAGGAGTGCCCGACGGCTGCCTGACGTTTGGCATACAGCTTTATAAGCTCCCCTGCCAGCTCTCGCAGGGATTCCTTTACACGACTTTTGGTTTTTGCCCATTCAGTACCACCCAGCTTGTTTACCTTCGGGGTTTTACCCTCAGTACCAATATACTTCTGTATAAGATCAAGTTGATTAGTGGGAATGTAAAGGAATGCACCCTCCTGATAACGAATCTTTAAATAATCACGTTTTATATCTCCCACAACCAGCTTTTCAATTCCGATATATTGTCCGATACCGTGGGCCTGATGTACAACAAAATCACCCACATTGAGGTCGGAGAAGGCTTTTATCTTATTACCCTCACGCTTGGATCTGGCCTTCTTTATTCTTCTGTCCTGTCCGAAAACCTCCTTGTCACTGATAACAACAAAACCGGCAGTAGGGTATTCAAACCCCTTTTGCAGGCTTCCGTGGGTAATTAGGACCTCTCCGGGGCTGATTCCTCTTTCATAAGTACCGGTGTAGCCCGACATTATGTCGTGGGTTGCAAGAGTCTCCACCAGTCTATGGCCTCTTCCGCTGGGTCCGGAGAGAACAACAATTTTATGATTTTTGCTCTTTAGCTGTTCAATGTCATTTACCAGCAGGTCAACATGATTTTGGTACGAGTTTCCTGTTCTGCTGGGAATGGAGATCTGCCTCACAGGCCTGAGAAGAGAATTATTTGATGAAATAGCCGCCAATGAAACAGCCCTGAAGGCCTTTATTTCACCTAGAATACGTTCCAGACTATGTGTCCATTTTGTGCCGGCAGGAAGAATATAGCCTTTTTCAAGCATGCTCTTGGCCAATTCCTCCTGTTCCAGCTCCACATTTTCTATTCGCTGAGACATTCGGGCTGTCTCATCCAAAAAGATCATGGTATTACTATCTATATAATCCAATACTGATTGCGGATTTTCCATTATATAAGGCAGGTACCTATCAATTCCTGCAAAATAATGATGTTCCCGCAGGCTATCTATATCTCCCTGAACCCTTTGAGTGATATTTTCAGCAGTTTCTCTGTTACTCCTCTTTTTTAGCTTAGCTAAATAATCCTTTAAATCATTTTTTATGTTGTTTATTATGTCGCCTTTTGAAGCTTCCTTATACACAACATCCCTTGCAGGAGCGATAACACAGCTGCTTATAGAGTTTGTGGATCTTTGCGTAGCTTCATCGAAGTGTCTGATTGAATCGATTTCAGTATCAAAAAGCTCTATACGCAGGGGATGCTCATCATTGACGGCAAATATGTCCAATATACCACCCCTGACAGCAAACTGAGCTCTTCCCTCAACTATTTCAACGCGCTCATAGCCGTACAGCACCAGCCCTGAGATGAGTTCCTCAAGATTGATCTGACCCCCCAGCTCTATTTTGATAACACCCTTTTGAAATAAGTCCCTTGGCGATACCATTTGTATAAGAGCCTCCACAGGAAGCACAAGCACCCGGTAATCCCCCTGAACACATCTGTATAAAGCTCTTACCCTCTGATAAATGAGATCATTGCTTCGGGCCTCTACATTGTAAAGCATGGTTTCCTTAGGAGGGAAATATACCACATCATCCCCCAAGAACAGTTGAAAATCCTCAAACACCCTTCTTGCCTGCATTTCATTATAGGTTACATACAACCCCTTTGCCTGCATATGAGTCAGCATACAGTAGACCAGATGAACCTTTTGCGAGTCCGAAGGGCCAAGAACAGACACAGGGCCTATATTCTCGCCGGCTGCTGATAATAGTTCGTTATATTCCTTCAGTTTTAAAAGGGGGTCGGTAAATAAATTCATTCTAGCCTCCATTACCTGTTATAGCTGTTCATAGCTTTTTCAACACCGCTTCTGACAATTGTAAGCACCGCATCTGCTGCTTTCTCAATGCTCTGGTCAATTATCTCCCTGTCCTCCTTTGAGAACCTGCTCAATACATAATCAGCCAGATCCCACCTTTCGGGCGCACGGCCAATTCCTATCCTGACACGTGGGAAGCTGTCTGACTGGAGCTGATAAATAATCGACTTCATTCCATTGTGAGTTCCCGAGCTTCCCTTCGGCCTCACTCTTATCTTTCCCGGTTCCAGGTCTATATCGTCATATATTACTAGAATTTTCTCCATGGGTATTTTGAACCAGGAAGCGGCATCCCTTACACTTTCACCGCTTAAGTTCATATAGGTCTGGGGTTTAAGAAGAATGGTTCTTACCCCATCTAATTCGGCTTCACCGTATACTCCCTTGAAGCCTATCCTTGAAAGCTTAACATTGAGCTTGTTTGAAAGATAGTCTATAGTATCAAAGCCTACATTATGTCTAGTATTATTGTACTTTGTCCCAGGATTACCCAACCCGACTATTAAGAATATATCTGCCAACACTGCCTCCAAACCCGGCACTTACAAAGTGCCGCCTGTTTTAACCATAGTGTAAAAAATTTACGTTGCCCATATCTAAAAGGGCGGTACCAAAACCGGACCGCCCCTGAAGGTTTCATATTTATTTTAATAGTATCAATTGCTTTTGTAAAATATTTTTTAGGGACAAACCACTAAACCTGTGTAAAAAGTGTGCTTATTGAAATATCTCCATAAATTCTTTCAATTGCTTCTGCAAATACCCCCGCAACTGATAATGCTGTTATTTTTTCAATCTTCTTTTCTTCACTAAGCGTAATGGTATTGAGAACCACCAGTTCCTTTATTTCCGATTCCTGTATTCTCTTTATTGCCGGACCCGATAATACAGCATGGGTACAGCAAGCATATACTTCCTTTGCTCCGGCATCCATTAATGCATTTGCGCCGTTTACAATTGTTCCCCCGGTATCAATTAAGTCATCCACAAGAATACATCTCTTATTTCTTATGTCACCAATAATATTCATAACCTCTGACACATTTGCCTTAGGACGGCGCTTGTCAATTATGGCCAGCGGACAGTCAAGTCTCTCGGCTACCTTTCTGGATCTGGTTACACTTCCTACATCAGGGGATACTACAACCACGTCATCCTCTCCCCTAAATTTGGATTTGAAATATTCCGCCAAAATAGGCACTCCAAGCAAATGATCCACGGGAATATCAAAAAATCCCTGGATCTGCGGTGCATGCAGGTCCATTGTTAAAATTCTGTCTGCTCCGGCAATAGTTAAAAGATTTGCAACTAATTTGGCTGATATTGGATCTCTGGCCCTTGATTTTCTATCCTGTCTTGCATAGCCAAAATACGGTATTACTGCAGTTATCCTTCCTGCTGAGGCCCTCCTGACCGCATCTATCATTACAAGAAGCTCCATAAGGTTATCATTTACAGGCTGACAGGTGGATTGAATAATAAATACATCAGAACCTCTTACTACCTCTCCGACGTTTACTGCAATTTCTCCGTCACTAAAACACCCAACACTCGCAACACCTACAGGTATACCTATTTTTTCAGCGATCTCGCTTACCAGTTGTCTGTTTGAATTACCTGTAAATATTTTTATGTCCTTACCATGCAAATTCATTTCAACTCTCCTTTTTTATCACTGTTGTTTATAATCACTACATTATTTGCGCTTCATATCTTTTCTTATTACCCAATCTTCTTTGATTATCTGACGTTCTCTTGCAATAGCAAGGGAGTTTTCAGGCACTTCATCAGTAATAGTAGATCCTGCTGCTATATAAGCATCCTTATGCACAACTACAGGTGATATTAAATTTGTGTTGCAGCCGATAAAGGAATTATCTCCCACTACCGTTTTGTTTTTATGTTTACCATCATAATTAACGAATACAACTCCGCAGCCAATATTTACATTCGCTCCTACCTCAGCATCTCCCACATATGTCAGGTGAGAAATCTTTGTTTTGTCTCCAATAACAGATTTTTTTATTTCAACAAAATCCCCGATTTTTACGTTACATCCGATCATACTGCCGGGCCTCAGATATGCAAATGGACCAACGTGGGTCTCATCACCAATGGAGCTATCAACAGCAACCGAATTTGTCACCTCTACATTATTTCCAATTTTGCAGTTAGTTATTGTACTATTGGGACCAATTATGCAATCCTCTCCGATATCCGTATTTCCCTTTAATATAGTGTTAGGGAGAATTGTGGTATCCTCACCGATGCAGACGTTGACATCTATATGGGTTGATGCCGGATCGACTATTGTAACACCCGAAAGCATAATATCACTGAGAATTCTACCCTTTAGCTCCGAGCTCGCTTCAGCAAGTGCTATCCTATCGGTTATTACAAGGAATTCATAATAATCCTCTGTCATTATTTTACTTGTATCTTTAAGTGTGAGAAATATTTTTTTAATTACTTCTCTGGAAAGGTTAAGGGATTCAATTTCATTAAGCTTTTGTGAAAGCTCACTGCCGTTAAAAATATATACCGCTGCTTCGCTAATGCTTTCATGACTCTCTGCAAATATAGCTGTGGCATTGTTTCCTTCATTGATATGCTTGTTCAGAAGACTTTTTAAGGTGTCAGCCATTACCAAGGGCTGGTCAGCCCAGTTAATAATGATAATATCCGCTGTAGCCACAAGCTCCTTACATCGCTCCAACTCCCCGAAGGTTACAGCCTCAATATCGTTTGTAATACTGGTCATACACGAAGCTGACCACTGTTGGACACTCTGACCCAATAAGTTATGACTTTCCTTTGTGCTTTTGGATTTAAAAGCACTATTATTGTCATCGGAGATTACTAAACCTAATATTTTCATTGTCAAGCCCCCACTGTATTTTACAGGTTATATTCTCTCACTTTTATATAATAATTTCAACTATAACAGTAACAAAAATAATGAGATATTCCTTGATTAACTTGTGCACGATTTTATTGACATAACAAAGGTGGCATAGCCACTTTTGTTTGCGCATGCGTGTTTCCTCGCAGATAATGACTTCATTGCACTTACTAGACAAGGAAAATTTCACGCGCGCATAAATTAATGTTTTTTATTGTCTAGGAAACTTTTCCATATGTCAAATACGCCTTTATCCATATGTGTTCCAATACTCCTTTTTGCACAAAAATATCTACTTCCTAGACAATAAAAAAAGATACTCCTAAAAGTATCCTTTTAAATTATTCTTGGATTATTCCTGTAATGAACTTTCGAAACTAGCTAAAATCGCACTCTGAAGTTTTTCTCTGGCTGTGGCGTTAATTGGATGAGCTATATCTCTGAATTCACCATCCGGTGTCTTCCTGCTTGGCATTGCAATAAACAATCCATTTTGGCTTTCGATAATCTTGATATCATGTACAACAAACTCATTGTCAAAAGTTACTGACACTACTGCCTTCATTTTTCCTTCAGTATCAATTTTTCTGATCCTTATGTCTGTAATTTCCATAACGTCGAAACCTCCAAGAAATATTTTGAGTTAGTGTATATAATTCGCCATCAGGGTTGAAAATCCTTCTTTTTAGCTTATAATTTTACATTTTTTTTGTTTATTCTTCCTTTCAACACGACATATAAAGTAAAATTCATGAAAATATAAAACAGCCTTCAAGTAATCGATCTATTTTCGATACTTGAAGGCCGGTAAGTCTTCTTAAAATTGAATTGGCTAAATATTGGGCTTTATATCAATTGTTGTATTCTCCTGTAAATCTGCATTTAAGGTTACTAGGGAATAATAGTTCTCAACCAGCTTCTTGTTTGGCTGGTTGGTTTCTATCAGTACTCCAATCCCCACAACCTCACTGTTGAACTGGTTAGCCATCTCAATAATACCCTTTGATGTCCCGCCACCCTTCATGAAATCATCTATAAAAAGCAATTTCGAATTTCTCTTTAATGACTTCATGGGAAGAACCATAGTCTGAATCTTCTTAGCAGAGGCTGAGACATAATTTATGTTAACCGAAGCGCCGTCAGTAGCTTCATTATAATGACGTACAATAACAAGTGGAACATCCAGGTATTGCGCTGTTGCAAAGGCAAGGGGGATACCTTTTGTTTCTACTGTTATAACACAATCCAGGTCCAGCTTGGAAAATTTACTGGCAAACATCCTTGCAATTTTATTAACCCACTCAGGGTTATAGATAATATCTAGCATGTACAAATACCCACCTGGAAGTACTCTTTCAGGATTTGACAACTCCTTAGACAACTCCTTTAGAGTTAACTGTATTTCGGCTTCATTTATAAAGGGAACGTACTTAACTCCACCTGAAGCACCGGAAATTGTGCAAATATTTCCCATACTATTTTTCTCAAAGGTTTTTTGTAAAAAGTCAAGGTCTTCGCTGATTGTTGATTTGGCAGAACCGAACATTTCCGAAAAATATCCCAGAGTGTATATTTTATTAGGATGGTCACACAAGGTTTTCATAATTATTGCAAGTCTTTCATTTCTTTGGATTTTATCCATTTTATCTCCCCATATCATTGTAAACATTAATAATTATTATACAATAAAGTATTGAATAATAAAACTTAATTTCACATTATTATTCGGAATAATTAAATTAAGACATTTAAAATAATCATTTTCAAAGCGTCATATACTAATATTATACGGATTATAAACTACCAACAGGTGTGTCTTTTAATTTCTTTTACATTTGGATGAAAATAAGGTATTATTTTTATGTTCACAGTTTTGGCAATAATTTATAGCAGTTACTAATTGTTATTAATAAAATATAAATAGTATTATCACGAAGGAGTGTTTTCTTTGATTAATTTCAACCTTTTGGATTCAGACCATATAAAAAATGTTCACTTTATAGGTATTGGTGGTTCCAGCATGAGCGGGCTTGCAGAGATTCTTATAAGTCAGGGCTACAGGGTGTCGGGCTCCGATATAAAAGCCTCTAAAGCTACACAAAAGCTGGAGTGCATGGGAGCTCAGGTTTATATAGGCCACAGTCCCGAAAACATTGTGAGCCCTGATCTTGTGGTTTACACAGTTGCAGTTAAGGAGGATAATCCCGAAATGCTTCGCTCCAGACAGCTTAACATACCTGTTATTGACCGAGCAGAGCTGCTGGGTCTTATAATGAAGCAGCATTCCTTTGGAATAGCTGTTTCAGGGACACACGGAAAGACTACCACTACTTCAATGATTACCACCATTATGCTTGAGGCTGGTACTGACCCGACTGCCCATATTGGGGGAGAATTGGACTGTATAGGTGGAAATACACGGATTGGGGCATCAGAATACTTTGTTACAGAGGCTTGCGAATACTTTGGCAGCTTCTTGAAATTCCACCCCTTTATGGCTGTTATATTGAATGTCGAAATAGATCATGTTGATTACTTCAGAGATCTGGAGCATATAAAAAGCACCTTCAGGGAGTTTATTTCCCTCATCCCAGCAAAGGGCTATATTATCGCCTGTGCTGACGATGCTAATGTAATGTCAGTTATTAGTGAGAAAAGCTGTAACAAGATTACCTACGGGCTAAAAAGTCCCTCAGCAATGTGGACTGCAGGGAACATTTCCTATAACGGTCTTGGCTGCGCCTCCTTCGACGTATTAAAGGAGGGTGAACAGCTTGGAAGGGTTGAACTATCAGTCCCAGGCCCACATAATGTCAGTAATGCTCTCGCTGCCATAGCCGCTTGCCATACCTGCGGCTGCAGCATGGAAAGCATTACAGCGGGACTTCTTGCCTTCGGTGGGAGCCATAAGAGGTTTGAGCTCAAGGGTTTGGTGGACGGCATAAAGGTTATAGACGATTATGCTCATCATCCTTCAGAGGTCAAGGCTACATTGAATGCAGCCGCTAACACTGTTCACAATAAAATATGGTGTGTATTTCAGCCACATACCTACACCAGAACCAAAGCCTTTATAAATGAGTTTTCACAAGCCTTTGGGAATGCGGACAATATAATTGTCACAGATATATACGCCGCTCGTGAAAAGGATCCGGGAGATATTCACTCCCGTCAGCTGGCAGATAAAATATGTGAGCAGGGGGGCAATGCAACTTATATCGGTGACTTCCAGGAAATAGCTCAACATCTGGACAAAAACGCTCAAGCCGGGGATCTGATACTGACCATGGGCGCCGGTGATATTGTCAGATGCGGTGAACTATTCCTTAATCTGAGGGCAAATAAATAGCCTCAGGGACGATTTGCAAGGGCAAATTAATGGCAAAGGACAGCGCAATTGCAATAGGCAGCTTAACTAATCGGGGTAATTGCATAGGAC
>JAEZIV010000402.1 GCA_023436515.1 Bacillota bacterium | reverse complement strand
ATTGCGGAGGGGATTTCTACATTTTAAGTGCGGGTACCTCCTACTATATAAAAAAGCTGCTTGCCAGCTATAAAATTGATTCAGTTAACGTAATATCCATGGAGGGGAAATATCATAACAGGGGAATAACAATAATGCCCGATCCTAATAGTGAGTTTTATTCGGAGGTATGGGGTATTAATAAAGAAAAAGTAGTCATGTCGATAAAGGATAAGTATGAGAGAATTTATTTTGCCGGAGACAGCGAGCCAGATATGGGTGCGGCAAAGGTTTCGGACTGCGCCTTTGCAAAAAATAGTCTGCAGGAATTTCTGTCAGAGCATAACATTCCCTTTGTACCCTTTAAGAGATTTGCCGAAATTGACGAGTATATGACAGATCGGGGTATGTTTAAATAATCCCCGAATATTTACGCATTAATGGGAGGTTTTTATGGGAGCAGCCATACACAGGATTGATATACCTACGATAATGGAGGTAAACAGCAATATACTGGAGAACGTTGGTGCATATATTGAAAGGGCAGGCTTATCAAAGGTAATTATCCTTTTTGGAGAGGGAATAAGAGACCTTTTCGGAGAAAAAATAATTACATCAATTAAGGAAAGAACCCAGCTGACGCTTTTAGACACTTATGATTTTGATGATATCGTGCTTGAAAAGCTTATACCTCAGGCCTTTTCCATACCCTCAAAGGCAGATGCTGTAATTGGAGTCGGGGGAGGAAAGGTGCTGGACACTGCTAAGTATATTGCCTTTTTAAACAACCTTCCATTTATAAGTATACCAACCTCAACCTCAAACGATGGCTTCTCTAGCTCGGGCTGCTCGCTGATAATCAATGGAAAAAGGACCTCTGTTCATGCTACCATGCCTTTCGGAATTATTGTAGATATTGATGTGTTAAAAAATGCACCAGCTAAATTTATATATTCCGGCTTGGGAGATATTGTTTCAAAAATAACAGCAATTCATGATTGGCACTTTGAAGAAAGAAACAATGCCTCAAGGGTAAATGACTTTGCGGCAATGCTTGCTAAAAAGTCGGTAAACAGTATAGTTCGCATGCCCTATACAGTTATAACCGAGAAGTTTTTCCTGAAGGATATGGTTGATTCGCTGACAATGAGCGGAATTGCCATGGAGATTGCAGGCAGCAGCGCGCCTGCCAGCGGAAGTGAGCATCTCATATCCCATGCGTTGGATAAGATCTTGGAAAAGCCACAGCTGCACGGTATACAGGTTGGCATAGCCTCCTATATCATCAGTCTTGTACAGGAGCATAGATATCAAAGAATAGAAGCATTTTTTAAGGATACGGGTTTTTTTGATTTTGCAGCTACCCTTAATCTTAAGGCGGAGGAGTTTGAGAAGGCAATTGACCTGGCTCCAACAATAAAGCCAAACAGGTATACTTACATCCATGAAGCAGAGAACAGGAGAAAGGCGAAGGAGCTATTGAAAACCAACACTCACCTAAAGGCAATATTATCGTGAAAGCCTTAGGTAACTAGTCTTGAAAGATGAAAAAGCCGGAGAGGAAAGCTCTCCGGCTTAAAATTTGCTGCAATACTAAAAGTACTTGCATGATATATTTATTTATAGCTTAAGCCCGTCGATAACCTGTTTTAGTGAAGCGGCAGATTTGTTGAGGAGTTCAGACTCCTCAGGACTTAAGGGGACATTAATAATACGTGTCACACCCTTTGAGTTGACCTGACTGGGAATACTCAAGCAGATATCGTTGAGTCCGTATTCACCCTCCAGTAGACTTGATACTGTCAGTATGGAATTCTCGTTTCTTACAATTGCTTCAATGATTCTCCTAACTGCCAACGCAACGGCATAATATGTGGCACCCTTACGGTCAATAATGTCATAGGCCGCATTCTTAACATTGTTGTAGGTGCTTTCCTTAAAGCTATTACTGTCGCAGGAATTGCACTCTTCGCAGTAGGTGTCCATTGAAACTCCTGCAATAGAAGCCAGACTCCAGGTTGGGACTTCTGTGTCACCATGCTCTCCTATAATATACGCATGTACATTTCTGGGATCAATCCCCATGTGTTCTCCTATCATGAACTTAAAGCGTGCCGAATCGAGAACAGTTCCAGAGCCAATGACTCTGTTTTTGGGAAAGCCCGATAGCTTATAGGTAACGTAGGTTAAAATATCAACAGGATTTGTTACAACCAGCAGAATACAGTCCTTATTGTATTTTACAATGTTACCGATTACATCCTTGAAAATGGCTGTGTTCTTGTTAACCAAGTCCATACGTGTCTCACCGGGCTTTTGGTTGGCACCTCCGGTAATAACTACAATATCAGCATCAGCACAATCCTGGTAGGAACCGCTGTAAATTTTTACTGGTCTTACAAAAGGCATTCCATGGTTCATATCCATGGCTTCTCCCTCGGCCTTCCTGGTATTTATATCTATAAGTACCAGCTCTGAAATAAGTCCGCTTAACATTAATGTATAAGCTGTAGTAGAGCCGACAAAGCCTGTTCCGACAATTGCTATTTTATTTATAGATTTGTTTTTCATATAATCTCCCGTCTACGCACCAGGTGCATATCAAATATTTATGTCCTATAGATTTACCAAAAAATACTAAAAATTTAATCACTATAAATATACCCATATTGTGGTAATAAAAACAATAAAGTATTTGAATAAATTTGAAATATAATGTAAAATATTATTAGATTTGTGCAAAAAAATGCAAGATTAAGGAGCAAAATCTATGCAATTTTTAGTTCATCATCAGATGAATATTTTATCCGCCTTAGTAGTATTTCTCTTTGGGATATATGTTGTTAGTGTGCTGGATAAAAAAACTTTAATAAATAAAATATATACATTATCCTTAATCCTAAGTTTATTGCTTATTATAATTGAAATTATAGTGAACGTGTTGCTGGAGGCCAAAGTCGGCTTAATTTGGGCTAAGATATCAGCCTATATTCTATATTTTCTGATTCCTGTGTTTTATTACATATTTCTACGCTTTGTTTGCTCATATTTTCAGGCTCCCTATAAGCTACGTAAACCGGTACGACCTGTTTTTAAGCTATTAATGGTTATCAATGCCCTTGTTGGATTGTTTTACATAAACAATAAGGAATTTGGGAGCAGTGAATTCTTTAACTTATCATTTCCATTGATTTTATCTCAAGTATTCCTGCTTTATTCTCTTTATGTTCTTATTAGTAATAAAAAAATGCTGCTTAAATGTGAATATGCATATATTTTGGCTATTAGCTCCGCAGCAAACCTAATGGTTTTTGCTCAGTTGCTTTTCAGTCAAACCAGATTCATATTGAGTGGTACAACTTTTACAATAATCATGATGTTCATTATAATTCAACAAAGAGAGCTCTACAGAGATTCATTAACCGGAACCCGCAACAGGATTGTACTAAGAAGATGTCTGGATTCATTCGTTAAGCGCCCTTCAAAGAGCCTCTCTGTAATTATGATCGATCTGGATTATTTTAAGGATATAAATGATTCCTATGGACATATTGAAGGTGATAATGCTCTAAAAATCTTTGCCCGTTTATTGCAGAAGGTATTCCACGATAAAGGAATGGTTATTCGTATGGGTGGTGATGAGTTTATAGTTCTTCTATTTGATATCTCCTATGTAAAGTTGAACGATTTGATTGCTAAGATGGATAAAATGGTAGAAAAATACAATATCAGATGTGGTAAGCCCTACATGCTGAAGTACAGCTATGCAAGCGGAACCTATAATAATGATATGGGCATGGGGATTGATCAATTTATCCATGAGGTAGATATGAAAATGTACTCAAATAAAAACAACCGCAAGCGAAAGGTGTGGAACGGCGAAATGGAATTTTAAGTCCGGGAACCGCCCTTGTCGTATTTATGAGGTTGATTTGTAACATATATACTAGTATAATTTAGCGTAAGTGTATAGTCGAATGTTTAGATGGGAGGTAGAAAGCATGATTGCATGGAAAGAAGATTATGTGTTAGGGATTGAAGAAATTGATAAGCAGCATAAGGAATTATTCAGAATTGCTACTGAAGTACACGGGCTTATAAGAAATGAGCTGATTTTTGACAAGTATGACAAGATATTAAAGCTTCTAGCCGAACTAAAGGAGTATACCATTTTTCATTTTACATCAGAAGAGGAATATATGCTTAGTATTGGCTACAGAAAGCTATTAAGCCACAAGGTTGAACATAATGATTTTATTGAGAAAATAAACAACGTTGATCTGGATAAGATAGACCAGGATCATGAAAGCTATCTTATGGAGATTTTGGAGTTTGTTTTGGGCTGGATTTCCAACCATATACTTAAGACCGACAAGGCTTATGCTGAATAAGCAGATAGTTTACCTCTATCAAACATAAATGAAAAAGCCAAGTAGAGTATTTTTATTATTAATTTTTATAAAGCTAAGGACATATATTATACCAGGTTACAATAATAACATGTTATCATATGTTCTTTTTTTTGTTTAAAATAATGATAGTTTGATAACATGTTATCATATGTTCTTTTTTTTGTTTAAAATAATAATATGTTCTTTTTTATACTTAACTAATAAAAGTTTGATAACATGGTGCTATGTGTTCCTTTTATTAAGATATATAACTTTTATTGAAATGTGTTTTATTTTTCTATGTATGTGGTAAATATAAAATTGGCAAAATAATTCATACTTACTGGGTATATATGCTTTATAATTTATTCACGCAACGCGTAGATAAGAGGTTAGCGTGAAAAATACATCTGGTTGGGCATCGTGCTTTTCACGAAGTAATATTTTTGTACGCGCTATGCGCGTAGATAGGAGATTATATGAAGGTTATTATTATAGGTTGTACACATGCAGGTACTGCTGTCGCTAAGAATGTTGCAACGCTGTACGACGATGCTGAAATAACTGTATATGAGAGAAATAACAATATATCCTTCCTTTCCTGTGGAATTGCTTTATATGTGGGAGGGGTTGTAAAGGATCCATATGAATTGTTCTATTCCTCACCTGAGAAATTGAGGGAGCTGGGTGTTGAGACAAGAATGAAGCATGAGGTGCTGGATATAAATTTGAATGAAAAATCCCTTGTAGTAAAGAATCTTGAATCCGGGGTCGAATTTATTGACAGCTTCGACAAATTGGTGGTAACGACAGGGTCATGGCCTATAATCCCTAAAATTCCAGGTATTGAGCTGAACAATATTCTATTGTCAAAAAACTTTGATCATTCCAATACAATTATTGAAAAGACCAAGGAAGCCGAAAGCATAGTGGTTGTTGGTGCCGGATATATTGGAGTTGAGTTGGTTGAAGCCTTTGCCCTTCAGGGTAAGAAGGTGACATTAATTGATACTGAACCGAGGATAATGAGCAAATATTTTGATGCTGAATTTACCAATCTGGCAGAAGAGGAGTTTATCAGTCATGGGGTTAAATTGGCTTTAGCTGAAACGGTAACACAGTTCGAGGGCAGCAATAACCGGGTTGAAAGGGTAATAACTAATAAGGGCAGCTATGATGCCGATGCGGTTATTCTGAGTATAGGGTTTAAACCAAGTACGGCAATGTTTGCCGGAAAGCTTGACATGTTGGGTAATGGCGCATTGGTTGTTGATGAATACATGCAGACCAGCTGCAAGGATGTTTTTGCTGCAGGAGACTGCTGCGCTGTTGTATATAACCCAACAGGAATGCATCAATACATTCCCTTGGCAACTAATGCGGTCAGAATGGGAACTCTTGTTGCTAAAAACCTTGTTAAGCCTACAATAAGGTACATGGGAACACAGGCTACCTCAGGTATTAAAATATATGATCTCAATTGTGCAGCCACTGGCTTGACAGAGTCTGTAGCCAAGTCAATGGATATTGATGTAAGGGCTGTTACGATAAGGGAAAACTATCGTCCTGAATTCATGCCAACCTATGAGGAAGCCTTGTTGAAAGTGGTATTTGACAGCAAATCAAGAGTTGTGCTGGGTGCTCAGATTATGTCGAAGGCCGACCTTACGCAATCAATCAACACATTATCAGTGGTAATTCAGAATAAAATGACCATAGATGAACTGGCTTTCATGGATTTCTTTTTTCAGCCCCACTATAATAAGCCCTGGAATTTACTTAATATTGCAGGACTTGAAGCGCAGTAGAAGGCGTCTGGCTTTCTATAAAGGAATAAAGAAAGTACCTCGTAGCCATGCACAAAATACCCATTGTATTTTGTGCATGGTTTTTGTATTCCATTGCTGCATTTGTGTTTCAGACCGATTGCATATGTTCATTGTAATTTGTGTTTTTGGGTATATAATAATAGCTATGTGCTTTATTTGATTTATATTTCTATCAATTGGAGAAATTTGCTTGTATGGAGACTGGTTTTCAATATAAAAACAGGGGACTTATATTGATAAATATCGTGATTCTGACCTTTATGGCATGTCTGGACAGCAGCATTGTCAATGTAGCTCTGCCTGTTATGGCTGCTAACTTTAAGGTTGGGATGAATTCAATATCTATAATTGCTTCAGTATATTTAGTTGCCATTTCAGCTACAATTCTTATATTCGGCAGATTAGGGGATATAATGGGGACTGCAAGAATTTTTAAGCTGGGAATCGTTGTTTTTACCCTTGGGTCCCTGTTCTGTGCTCTCGCAGGTACTCTTCAGCTGCTTGTCCTTGCAAGAATAGTTCAGGCAGTTGGTGCGGCAGCCTTTATGGCAACAAATCAAGGGATTATTACCAGAGTTTTTCCTGCCGGGGAACGAGGAAAAGCCCTGGGCATAACAGGCTCCTTTGTTGCACTTGGGACTCTGGTGGGCCCGCCACTTGGAGGCTTCATTGTTGACGTGGCAGCGTGGGAATACATTTTTCTTATAAATGTGCCGATTGGGATACTGGCCTTCGTTATTGGCATGAGAATTCTTCCGAATAATGAGGAAAAAATTAAGGCAAGCTTTGATATTAGGGGAGCACTGCTGTTCTTCATATTTATTGTCGTACTGTTTTCAGCAATTTTTGTTGGAGAGAGGATTGGCTTTAGCAATACGCCGGTATTACTGGGATTTGCCTTTGCCATTGCCGCATTTATTCTGTTTCTAAGGGTGGAGCGTAGAGAAGAAAGCCCTTTGCTTCAACTGAGTATTTTTAAGAATGAGCTGTTTTCTTTAAGTATTTTTTGCGGATTCTTACTTTTTGTCGCAATGAATTGTTCAAATATTCTCCTGCCCTTTTATTTACAGGATGTTATAAAAATGTCTGCGTCAGCTTCCGGCCTGTATCTTATGACATATCCGATGGTTTTATTTGTTGTAGCACCTGTCAGCGGACATATCTCCGACAAAATTGGCTCAGAACTGCTTACCTTCCTTGGGCTGGCAACCTTTAGCTCCACTTTTTTCATGATGGCAACCCTTAACC
>JAEZIV010000376.1 GCA_023436515.1 Bacillota bacterium | reverse complement strand
GACGTCCACATAGCTATCTAACATTTCGGGAGTCATTTGATTTGCTTGATTTGTCGCTGCCAACGTAGCTTCAGTCGCATTTCTGAAGTATTCCTTGAACATGGGGAAGGCTGCAAATATTGATATCATGGGAACTATAAGTGTCAATATAATTCCAAACAAAACTCTTGGTTTCTGTTCCAGATCAGCCATCAGCCTTCCCGGGGTAAAAATAACACCTGTAATCCTCTGAAAGAAAGTTAATCTTGGTAAATTGTTGTATTCGGATGAAACAGCTAAATTATCATTCATAAAAGTCTCCTCATAAATAATTTATTGTGGTTAAAATAATTCGATTCAAGCTATTTAGTGACATAATGTATATTATACTTGTGGCAAATTATTATTAAGGGAACTATAGTCCTCTTAGACAAACCACTAAGTACTGAGATAACTCTATTCTATAGAAGGAACTTCCATAGAGCTAACAGTCTCCTCCATACGATATCTGTCAAGTACCTGCCTTGCATCAAGAGGCTTTTCAACCATTGTGTCTGATATAAGAAAACCGTCTCTAAATTTAAGTATCCTTTTTGTATGTTCCGCTATATCAGGTTCATGGGTTACAAGTACTATGGTAACCCCTTCTCTGTTTAAATCCTGGAATACTGTCATTATTTCCTCACCGGAAGTACTGTCAAGATTTCCAGTTGGTTCATCTGCCAATATTATTGCGGGAGAATTTACCAACGCTCGGGCTATAGCGACCCTTTGCTTCTGACCTCCTGACATTTCATTCGGTTTGTGGTTCATTCTATCCGCCAGTCCGACTCGTTCCAATGCTGTTATTGCCTTTTTTCGTCTTTCCTTGCTGCCAATCCCGGCATAAATCATTGGAAGTTCAACATTTTGCAATGCTGTAATACGGGGTAAAAGATTAAACGATTGAAATACAAAGCCTATTTTCAGATTCCTTATCTTTGCCAGTTCTCTTTCATTAAGTGATGATATGTTAACTCCATCCAACCAATATTCACCCTTGGTGGATCTGTCAAGGCAGCCTATGATATTCATCAGTGTAGATTTACCTGAACCTGAAGGCCCCATTATAGATACAAATTCCTTTTTATTTATATCAATATTGGCATTCTTCAAAGCTTCAACTTCAATATGACCATTTTTATACGTCTTCCCCAGCTTTTTCATGGAAATTATCAAGCCCTGTTTCCTCCTTTCATGAAAATATATATTTTGTAACTCAACTTTATAAGGTAGTGTTTTTTACTTTGTTGCTGCTTACATTAAAGCATTTAGCAAATTCTTGGTAGCTGGTCTCCTGCCATAAGCTTTATTATCCTTTTTCCTCCGCTTATAGCCTCGAGAACTACCTTTGCTTCACCTTCCTTAACGACCCTTCCGATTATAACAGAGTTTTCACCGTACTTGTCTTTCTTCAGCTCCTCCAAAACAGCGTCAGCATGCTCACTAGGTACAAATACTAACATTTTCCCCTCATTCGCCATGTATAGGGGGTCCATGCCAAGGAGTTCACATACCCCCTGTACTTCTCTCTTAACCGGAAGCCTTTCTTCTTGGAGCTCAATTGTAACATTACTTTGAACAGCTATTTCGTTAAGGGTGGTTGCAACCCCTCCTCTGGTAGGATCTCTCAGAACATGAATATCTGAGGTAACTCTCAGCATTGCCTGCACCAAGCCAGACAGAGGTGCACAATCACTCTTTATTTCAGCTTGAAAACCCAGCTTCTCCCTTTCCAGGAGAATACAGCTTCCATGATCTCCGATGGTTCCGGTTATAATTATACTATCTCCGACCTTTGCATTTCTTCCTGAAATGTCTACTCCCTCAGGTAAAACCCCGATACCGGAAGTATTAATAAATACTTTGTCAACTGCACCCTTTTGTACAACCTTTGTATCTCCGGTAACTATTTTTACTCCGCATTCACTTGCAGCAATACTCATAGCTTCTACAATCTTCTCAAGCTCAGAAATGCTGAAGCCTTCTTCTATAATAAACCCACAGCTTAGATATAAGGGAATTGCGCCACTGGTTGCAATATCATTTACCGTTCCGCAAACTGCAAGCTTTCCAATATTCCCGCCACTAAAAAAAATAGGTGTTACTACAAAGCTGTCTGTAGTAAATACAACTCTTTTCCTATTACCTATGTCAAGAATTGCTGAATCGTCTCCGGCTGAAAGAATATCATTCTTAAAATACTTCTTAAAGACTCCTTCGATAAGTTCCAATGTATAAGAACCGCCACTGCCATGAGCCAGTGTTATGATGTTTTCCATTGTGTTGTTAACCTCCCGTGAAGTAAATATAACTTTTGACAAGTTTGACTCTACACCTGACCGTCGTATTTGTAATAGGCTGCACAGGTACCTTCCGATGAAACCATGCAGGCACCAACAGGATTTTCAGGGGTGCACCTGGTCTTAAACAAACTGCAGTCATAGGGTCTTTTTTTGCCCTTCAATATCTCACCACACTGACAGCCTTTTGGTTCAGGGCTATCCTTCGGCTTAATATCAAACTTCTTCATGGCATCGAATCCTTCATATGCTTTTTTCAAGCCAAGACCGGACCCAGGTATCACTCCAATCCCACGCCAAACCGCATCAACCGGCTCAAAAACCTCAAACATTTTATCCTGTGCCTTTGTATTTCCTTCCTTTGTAACAATTCTGGAATAAGCGTTTTCCAGAACATTTCTGCCTTCGGAAATATTTTTTATAAGAACGTTTATTGAATACAAAATATCCAAGGGTTCGAAACCCGCAATAACACCAGCCTTTTCCATATTATACGCGACATATGAAAAAAAGTCTGTACCAATTATTGCGGAGACATGTCCTGGATATATAAAGCCGTCAAGGGCAAGCTCACTGTCTCCTGCAAGGGTTTTTACAGCCTCAGGCATAGTCTTGTTTGCAGTTAGCACAGAAAAATTTTCAATACCCTCTTCTTTTGCCCTTGCAACAGCCAGTGCAATTACAGGAGTAGTCGTTTCAAAACCAACTGACAAAAATACAATCTCCTTGTCTGTATTTTCTTTTGCTAGCTCAAGGGCATTAAGTGGAGAATAAACCATTTGGACATTACAGCCTTGAGCTCTTTTCATAAGAAGGTTACCGTTGTTTCCCGGTATCCTCATCATATCTCCAAAGGTGGTTATTATCACATCACTTTTTTCGGCAAGCTCTGTGGCACTGTCCACATAGCCTGTAGGAGTCACGCACACAGGACAGCCCGGTCCTGACAGAAGCTCAATGCTCTTCGGAAGTAATGACCTCAAGCCATAACGAGATATTGCCATTGTGTGAGTGCCGCATACCTCCATTATTTTTAAGCTTCTGCCTGAATATGCATTAAGGCAGTCTACAATTTTATGTATCACTGCCTTATCTCTAAATTCATCTATATAATTTGACATTTGAATGCCCAAGCCCATATATAACAAAGGCATCAAGGTACAGATATCCTTGACAGAAATGGTATGGGCTTGGTACCTCCTCCTATTGTTGTAGTTTCTTTTGTGCTTTCTGTCTTAAATCTAACCATGAATAAATAGAAACAACAAATTTATTTAATACCCAATTCTCTGATTTCGTTAAAAATATCTATTGTTTTAGCTGCTTCCTCCTGGTCAATTATTTGAATTGCACAGCCCGCATGTACTAAAACATAATCCCCTGGCTTCACATTTTCCAGCAATTCAATTGATACCTTGTTTACTACTCCCATTGTTTCTACTTCAGCATATCTACCATCAATACTAATATTAATAACCTTAGCAGGTAATCCTAGACACATAATAACCTCCTGAACCATTAAAAACCTATTGTTTATTCTAACCTTATATAAAATTATAATGTTTATTTGCTACTATTTCAATCTATCAAGACTTGCCAAGGACTAGCCAAGTCCGTCAGCTACAGCAATAACACCCTGACCAAGAGCTATTCCGCCATCATTTGAAGGTACTCTTGAGTGTGTATAAACCTCAAACCCGTTCTTTTCAAGCAGTTCACAGCTCATTGTAAGCAGGGTAAGGTTTTGAAAAACTCCGCCGCTAAGCACCACCCTGTTTAGTTGGGTCCTGCTTCTGATTAAAATACAGCCCTGAAGTACAATTTCAGCTACTGTTGCATGAAATCTCGAGGCTATCCCTTCCTGACTGCTGCCGGAATCCAAATCCCTAACCAACTCCCGTATAATCAAATCAGTCCTGACAACAAAATTCCGAGCTTGATCCTTCTCCAAAACAACCTGATAGGGCGTTGCTGCTGAGTCTGTGGCATAGTACTCCAACTCTATTGCTGCCTGCCCTTCAT
>JAEZIV010000286.1 GCA_023436515.1 Bacillota bacterium | reverse complement strand
TGGATTTCCCCAAGGAGGGAATCGATTTTATTGATATAACAACTGTTCTTCAGGATGCAAAAGCATTCAAGGCATGTATAGACAAATTTAAGGAATATGCTGAAGGACTTGGTGATTTTGATATTATTATAGGATCTGAATCCAGAGGCTTTATATTTGGAGCAACCCTGGCATATGAAATGGGAAAGGGCTTTGTTCCAGTCAGGAAAAAGGGCAAGCTGCCCTATAAAACAATTAGGGTTGAATATGACCTGGAATATGGGACAGATACTCTGGAGATGCATGAGGACGCTGTAAAGCCCGGCCAGAGAGTTTTAGTTGTAGATGATTTACTTGCTACAGGAGGTACCACCGAAGCTAACATTAAGCTTATTGAGAAGCTCGGAGGAGAAATTGCAGGAATAATATATTTTATTGAATTAGGCTTTTTAGATGGCAGAAAAAAGTTAGAGGGCTATGATGTTAAGTCCATAGTGACCTTTTAATAGTTGAAAAGATTCTGTATTTCTTATAGTTTTACTACAAATAATTTATTTCCAGTCATTGATGACTAGTGGAGGGTGCTTTGATAGATAGCTTTTCAGTGCTTGTTGAAAAAGTTAAAAAATATGATCCCAACAGTAACATTGAACTGCTCAAAAAGGCTTATTCTGTGTCAAAAGCAGCCCATGAAGGACAGCAGAGAAATTCCGGAGAGCCATACATTATTCATCCTGTTGAGGTAGCCATAATACTTGCCGAAATGGAACTGGATTCTACAGCTCTTGTTGCGGCTCTTCTTCATGATACTATTGAGGATACCACCTGTACCTATGACGAAATTAAGACTCACTTTGGAGTTGAGGTGGCAGACCTGGTGGATGGTGTAACTAAGCTTACAAAGCTTGGAAAACTGCCTTTTACCTCTAAAGAAGAGCAGCAGATGGAGAATCTGCGAAAGATGTTTGTTGCAATGGCAAAGGATATCAGAGTGATAATGATAAAGCTTGCCGACCGACTTCATAATATGAGAACACTAAAGTATATGAATGAGGGAAAGCAAATCGAAAAGGCAAGAGAGACTCTTGAGATATATGCACCTTTAGCTCACCGTCTTGGTATATCAAAGATAAAATGGGAGCTTGAAGATATCTGCCTTAGATACCTGGACCCAAAGGGATATTATGATTTAGTTGAAAAAATAGCTTTTAAAAGAAAGCAGCGAGAGGCTTACATTGATAATATCTTACAAACTCTTAAGGAGAAAACTTCAGAGTTGGGTATTGAAAATGCTCAGATAGACGGAAGGCCTAAGCATTTCTACAGTATCTACAGGAAAATGCAGAAGCAGAATAAAACATTGGATCAGATTTATGATTTATTTGCCTTCAGAGTTATTGTAAACTCGGTAAAGGACTGTTATTCAGTCCTGGGACTTGTCCACGAGCTGTACAAGCCCATGCCCGGAAGATTTAAAGATTATATAGCCATTCCGAAACCAAACATGTATCAGTCTCTTCATACTACGCTTATAGGACCGGAGGGACAACCCTTTGAGGTCCAGATTCGAACCTGGGACATGCATAGGGTTGCAGAGGTTGGTATCGCTGCCCATTGGAGATACAAAGAGGGAGTAAGTAACCTGAAGGAAACTGACAGCAAATTTGCCTGGCTAAGACAGCTCCTGGAGTGGCAAATGGATACTAGGGACGAAAACGAGTTTATGGAGACCTTGAAGGTAGATCTGTTTACTGATGAGGTGTTTGTTTTCACACCAAAAGGGGATGTAGTTAGTCTGCCCTTCGGATCAACGCCAATTGATTTTGCATATAATATTCACAGCGCCATTGGAAATAAAATGATTGGTGCCAAAATAAACAGTAAGATGGAGCCCATTGATTATAAACTAAAAAATGGGGATATTATAGAAATACTTACTTCTTCAAATATTCACGGCCCTAGCAGGGATTGGCTGAAGATAGTAAAAAGCAGTCAGGCTAAGAACAAAATAAGCCAATGGTTTAAAAAGGAAAAAAGAGAAGAGAATATTCTGCGTGGCAAGGAAATGGTTGAAAGGGAGCTCAAAAAGCAGGGCTTTACATACATTCAGCTATTTAAACCTGAATGGGTTGAGCTTGTACTCAGAAAGTATAACTTTGCTTCCCTTGAGGATTTGTATGCAGGTATTGGATATGGTGCATTAACCACAAACAAGGTTATTACTAGGCTCAAGGAAGAATTTAAGAAAACTCTTAAGCCCGAAGAAATTGAGCAAATCCTTGAATCCATTGCTCAAACGAAAATTGACAGAAAGAAAAAAAATATACCTGAGAGCGGCATAGTTGTTAAAGGAATAGACAATTGTCTTGTCAGGTTGTCCCGATGCTGCAATCCTGTTCCCGGAGATGAGATTATCGGTTATATTACACGGGGAAGAGGTGTTTCTGTTCACAGAAGTGACTGCATAAATGTCTCGGCAGGTATGGATGAAGAAGAAAGGCTTATTGATGTTAAGTGGTATTCTACCAAGGATGTAGCCTATAAAGCGGACATTACCATTATGGCCAATGACAGAACAGCTCTTTTGCTGGATGTAACAAACAGCATTGCAGAGCTTAAGGTTCCAATAAAAGCTGTAAACGCAAGGACTACCAGAGAACAGATAACAGTGATTAATCTAACTCTGGAAATTACCAATACCGAGCAACTGGAAAAAATTATTAAGAGACTTAAGAAGATAGATAGTGTCTTTGATGTAACCCGTAATAAGCAGTAGCAAATGCATATATAAATAATACAATATGTAATCTGGATGGGAATAATGAGAGCAGTAGTGCAAAGAGTTAAGAACTCAAAAGTGACAGTAAACGGAGAAATAACTGGCCAGATAGGTCGGGGGCTTATGGTGCTTCTGGGTGTTGGGCGGGGCGACTCCGATACAGATATTGATTATCTTGCAGAAAAAATTATTAACTTGCGTATATTTGAGGATGAAAGGGGAAAGATGAATCTTTCCCTGCTGGACGTTGAGGGAGAGCTGCTGGTTGTTTCCCAGTTTACTCTTTTCGGAGATTGCAGAAAGGGCAGAAGACCGAGCTATGATCATGCTGCCAGACCTGAAGCTGCAAAGGAGCTGTATGAAGCCTTTGTTGAGAAATGCAAGGGCTATGGTGTTGCTGTGGAAACCGGCATTTTTCAGGCTGAAATGCTTGTAGATATTAGTAATGATGGGCCGGTAACACTCTTGCTTGATAGCCGGAAGGAGTTTTAACCTATTTATATCTATAATTTCACATGCTTTGAGTAGATTGGAGATTTATTTTGATTATAAAAGCAATTCATGGTGGAATATTTGATTCCATATCTTATTTGGTCTGCAATGGAGATAAGGCTGTACTGATTGATTTGGGAGTTAACACCCAAAAGCTGCTTTCTACGGCGGCCGAGCTGAAGGTTAATATAGAAAAGATTATTATGACTCATGGTCACATTGATCATATAGTTGAGCTTGACAATATTGTGGAAAAGACTAAGGCAAAGACGTATATTCACATAGATGATGAAGCTTATTTAACTGATGCAATGTTAAATGTATCCGCATTTATGTTTACTCCAAAAACAGTTAATACCCCCTGCGAGATATTAAGGGACGGAAGTGTTGTAAAGCTGGAGGAACTGGAGTTGAAAATTTTGCATACACCCGGCCATTCTCCGGGCTCTATATGCATTATGGTTAACAACTGCATTTTTTCCGGTGACACTCTATTCAATATGGGTTATGGCACTGTTGAGCTGCCAAACGGAAGCTTTGAAGAGATATACAATTCAATTACAAATAAGCTTTTCAACTTACCTGAGGAAACAATTGTCTATCCGGGGCATGGGGAGAGTACAACCATCGGCAGGGAAAAGAAATATAACCCTATAAGAATGTCAGTAGAATGGTAAATATATGATGTATTATTCAAACGAATGTGAATTGGTTGATTATGAATTTGAAGATATTCTAAAAATATTCTTTTTAAAGGATGAGCTAGTAAAGATTAAAGGCCCTTGGGAACAGGATTCAGGGGCATTTCTTTTTTGCAGCTTCACAGCAGAAAGTGAGCAAGGTATTTTAATTCGACTCAGGGACGCAAATTTTAACCGGGAGTTGAAAATACCGTTAGACACGGATTTTAATCGCATTACAATAAAGCAGACGGCAATATCTGAAGAAAACAGGCAATATTTGAAGGCTCTAAGAAAATCATTCAAGCGTCAGCTCTTTAAGCTCCTGCAGGATTATACAGGAAAGCTTATTCCCTGGGGAGTAATGACCGGTATAAGACCTACAAAGCTGGTTAACGAATTCCTTGATGGCGGGTGTGATAAAGAGCAGGTACTTACTACTCTGATAAATGATTATTATGTAACTGAGAGTAAGGCAAAGCTGTTATATGATGTTTCAGTTAATCAAAGAGAATTACTCAGAACCTCTGATAATACCTCTGCTTCACTATATATCGGAATACCCTTTTGCCCCACCAGGTGTCTCTATTGTTCCTTTAGCTCAAGCACAATCGGGCAGTATAAAAAGCACGTGAATACCTATATTGAGGTCCTTTTAAAAGAGATTGGACATACGGCAGGACTTCTGACTCAAAATGGGCTTAAGCTTGAAAGCATATATATAGGTGGAGGGACGCCGACCTCAATCAACGCTGAGCAGCTAAGAACCTTACTTGAAGGCGTCGAAGGATTGTTGGATTTAGGCTTCTTACGTGAGTATACCCTTGAAGCCGGACGTCCTGATACCATTGATTCTCATAAGCTTGAGGTAATCAAGGAGAGCAAGGTATCAAGAATAAGTATAAATCCACAGAGTATGAATGCCACAACCCTAGAAAGGATAGGGAGAAACCATACACCGGAAGAGGTGGAG
>JAEZIV010000269.1 GCA_023436515.1 Bacillota bacterium | reverse complement strand
CCTCCAAGCCATATTTTTTCATGGTATCAAAATAAGCTTCATAGCGCTGTCTCCCGGAATAAGTAGACAGCCTGCCGGCTAAAAACCCAATGTCCCTATGCCCCAATTCTATTAAGTATTCAATTGCAGCAACCGCGCCCTCATAATCCTTTGAACCTATAACAATAAGATTGTCGTTTTGCAGATTACGGCCTGTTATTTCGTTGACGTCATAATCAATCAAAGCCACCGGGTAACCTTTTTTCGAAATATTTATGAGTGCATCGGCATCCTTTTCAGTACCTATTACAATACCACCGTCAATACGCTTTTGAAGAAAAATTTCACTTACTCTGTTATAATCACCTTCACAATAAATAATGTTTACCAGTACATAATAGCCTCTTGAGTTTGCACACTCAACAACTGCATCTACAAACTGAGTAAAATAATTATTATTGTATAATCTGTTAGGATTATCAGTATCGGCTATACTAACAATAAATAATCCTATTGTGTCATTTTGTTTTCCGGCAAGTACTCTTGCACTGGTATTTGGCTGATAATTATATTTTGCAATTATATCCAAAACCTTTTTCTTTGTTTCATCCGGAACGTTTGAGTAATTGTTGATTACCCTTGATACCGTGCTTCGTGAAACTCCTGCTATTTTTGCAATTTCTTCGCTTTTCATACTCTCATCACCTGTCACACATATGCTGTTTATTTTAAAAAAGGGCCAGCGCTAAACTAAAGCGCTAGCCCTATTTTACATCTAGTTTACAATTGAAGTCAATGATGTAAAATCATCAATTGATTACTTGGCTGCGAGGAATGCATCGTACTGTTTCTGCATTTCAGCAAGTAACTTATCAACGCCGGCTGCCTTAAGGTCCTTATCCATCTTAGCAACTTCAGCATCTACATCCTTAACTGAACCAGTAAATAACTGCTTGTAGTAGTTCTCAACAACAGACTTACAAGCTGATACTTCAGCATCTACATTGGTCTTGTCAAATGCAAATCCAAGGCTATCCAATGGTGTAGCAGCAGCATTGAACTTTTTGAATTCTTCCCATTTATTTGGATCTTCGTTATCCATTAAGAAATCCTTGAATTGGTCACCAAATCTCCAACCATTACCAGCAGAAGCATAACCCTTGTTATCTGCCTTAAGCTTAATTACGTTTTCAGATACTTTATCATAGTGAACGCCTTCCAAACCGAATGAGAACATATTTCTCAAAGTCTTATCTGTGTAAAGCAGCTCAATAAATTTAAATGCTCTGTCAGGATTCTTGGACTTTGCTGGTATTGCAAGCATTGATCCACCTGCTTCACGGTTTGTCATAACCGGTGGAGTTAGATTAACCTGTAACCATTCTATTCCGCCGGTTGATCCCTTCATTTCAGCAGCCTTTCCTGGCTTCAATGAAGATGAATTAGCGAAATACTTACCGGAGGTCATTAAAGTAACCTGACTTTCCATTGTTGCAGCATCTGCAGGGATCCAACCCTTCTTGTAATATTCCTGCATCTTCTTGTACATAGCTACTGACTCAGGAGCTGTAAACTGGTTAACAACTGTAGTCTTTCCCTTTACAGGATATAATGCACCTGGAACGTTATCATCACTGAAGGTATCCCAATCAAGGAACTTGAATGGAGCATCCATCTGTACAGGCATGAGTGGGTATATACCCGGTTCATTTTTCTTGATCTGGTCAAATACAGGTTCGAGATCTTCCATCTTGGTTATTTTTGAAGCATCTACGCTATATTTGTCTGCAAGATCCTTCTTAAGTAGGAAGCCCCACTGGTGAGCTTGCTCTTTGTTTGTATTTACTGCATATACCTTACCATTGATTTTTCCTGCATTTATCCAATCTGCACCGGCAACGTCAATTATTGGGCTGCCAACTAAATAATCATCCAATGGAAGGAAGAAGCCATTCTGTGCATTGTTTCTGTAGTCAGCTGCCCAGCTTGCTGTGAAGCAAACATCAAAGGGTTCTCCAGCCTGCAACATAGCATTTACCTTAGTATTGTATGGATCACCATAGCTGAATACTGAAATTTTAAGGTTTACATTGAGTTTATCTTTTAGATACTCACTTGCCTTCTGAGCAATCATTTCAACATCAGGATCATGCTGAGGACCAACAAGCATCCATGTCAAATCTACTGTCTCAGCAGGAACTGTTGATGAAGCCTCAGCTGTAGTTGACTCAACAGCTGATGATTCTGCAGCAGTTGAAGCTGATGATGAGCTGGCACTGCTGCTGCCGTTACTTCCGCAGCCAGTAAGCGCAATGGCAAGTGTAAATACCATTACCAAAGCTAAACACAAAAATCTTTTCATTTTCATTAAAAATTGCCTCCTTCAAATTTTTTATTCTATAGCAACCGTAACCCGGCTGTTATCAAGGAAATATGAGCACTAACCCTTAACCGCACCAACTGTAAGACCTTTAACAAAATATCTCTGGAAGAATGGGTATGCAAGTATTATTGGACCTATTGATAATACCGCTATAGCCATACGAGCACCCTCGCTGGGCAGATCCCCAATGGCCTTCCCTGCTTGCGAAAAGCTTGCGCTTGAAGATGCAAGGAACTGTATTGCCAACAGTGTTTGATACATAAGGTATTGTATATTATATAGCTTGTGATCGCTGACAAATACCAGCGGCAGATACCAGTCATTCCAATAAGCCAGTGTGCAGAATAAACCAATTGTAGCCAATCCTGCACGGCACAGAGGTAAAACAATAACAAAGAAGGTTCTGAACTCTCCGGCTCCGTCTATTTTTGCTGATTCAATGATTGATTCATGTACTGTTGTTTTGTAGAAAGTCCTCATTATAATAACGTACCACGCGTTCATAAGATAAGGAACTATCATAATCCATATGGAATTTTTAATTGGAACGACTGTGGTATAGACTATGTACCAGGGAGCCAAACCTCCTCCAAATATCATGGTGAAATATGCCAAAAAGGTAAACTGTGTCTTGTACTTAAAGGAGTTTCTTGATAGGGGGTAGGCATACATACATATAGTTAAAAGACTAAGTAATGTTCCCACAACCGTAACAAATATGGAAATACCGTAGGCTCTCCAAATCACATCACCGGCAGCAATAACATAGGAGTAAGCTTTAAATGACAGTTCCTTAGGAAAGAAGGTATACCCCGTCATCAATAATTCCTTTTCATTTGTCAAGGAAATGATAATTACAAATATAATGGGCACAATGCATATCAGCGCAAATACTATAAACAACAAATTCAATATGAAATCAGTAAACACTGATACTTCGCCCACTTTTTTATGTTTTCTTATATTAAGTGAATCCATGTGATCTTCTCCTTAAAACAAAGCTTTGTCTTTGTCTATTTTTCTTACTACCATATTGGCGGTAAATACTGTAATACATCCCACTACTGCCTGGTAAAGACCTGCTGCTGAAGTCATTCCCATATTGTTCGAATTTCTGAGCGCCTTATAAACATAAGTGTCGAGAACCTCTGTGACAGGAGCAATAGGACCACTGTTCTTAGTTACATTGAAGAAGAGACCAAAATCGGCATTAAAAATTCTACCCACTGCAAGCAATGTCATAATAATCATAATGGGCTGAAGCATTGGTAAGGTAATATGTCTAATCTGCTGCCACTTTGATGCGCCGTCAAGGGATGCAGCCTCGTAGTATTCTGAATCAATACCTGCTATAGAGGCTATATAAACAACAATGTTGTAGCCGGTGTATTTCCACATGTGGAAGAAGGTTAATATGATTGGCCAGGCCTTCATTTCGGAGTACCAATTTACCGGATCAACGCCGATATTGCTCAGGAGTTGGCTATTTATAAAGCCCTTATCCATACTGAGGAAGGAATACGCCAGATAGCTTACTACGATCCATGACAGAAAGTAAGGCAAAAACATAAAGCTTTGGTATGCATTTGCAAACCTCTTCTTTCTAATTTCATTTAATAAAATTGCAAGTGTCACCGGAACAATAAGGTCAAGAATAATAAATACCAAGTTGTACAATATAGTATTTCTTGTTACATTGAACGCATATGGTGTTTTGAAGAAAAATTCGAAATTTTGGAAACCAACAAATTCGCTTCTGATTACACTCTCAAAAAAGTTATTGAATAATCTATACCGTTTAAACGCGATTATTACTCCGAACATCGGGAGATAATTGTTTATCAGTAATATGATTACTCCAGGCAGCAACATTAAAAAAAGCGCACCATTTGCTTTAATTTCAGAAAAAAACCCACGTTTACGCTTCTGAACAGCTATATTTTCTGAAGCCAAAAATTATCACATCCTTAATAGAATTTGGTAAGTGGAAAGTTTAGAATGATTTACTTGATAATATAATATAAATTTATATTGAATTTCTGAATAGATATATTTGTGCTATTGTGTTAATAATTGCCTGATTAGAAGTGCAATATTATACAACAAAATAATACAACATAGTTACGAAACCTATTTCATTACTGATTTGCATCGGTGTTTGCCACCGGATTCAGATTCGCAGTCACCTACGACACCCTTGTCATTGACTATATCCTTCCCGCTGCCGGGCAGATTCGGGACTTGTACCCGTTGAAACGTGCGCTCGCCAGGAGCACCAACAAAAAAAGCCGAGGGTATCTCGGCTTAATTGCTTTAGTTATTAGTCGTGGGTAATGGTCACCTTTTCCCTGTACTCTGAAGGAGTCATCCCCGAGTGCTTTTTAAATAGCTTTGAGAAATAGTGAGGATCAGGAATACCAACTATTTCAGCAACCTCATAGGTTTTATACTTTATCTCCTTAAGAAGCTCCTTAGCCTTCTCAACTCTTACCTCATTCAGATAGTCAATAAAACTCTTACCAAGTTCCTTTTTGAACATCCTGCTGATATAAAAAGTACTTACGTAAATATTTTCAGCTACTTCATTAAGTGTAACCTGCTCATGGTAATGCTCCTGTATATAATCAACAGCCTTCCTCATGATTAATTTGATGCTCTTATTGTTAAAATTATTGACCTTACGTGCAATTCTCAGTGCTACCTCCTCCAGGAGAGAATTGAGTTCATCGGCACTCTCACTTTTCTCAATAAGCTTAAGGAGACTAGCTATATCCTTTCCTTCTTCATGTCTTTTATCTATCTCCACAGCCAAAACGGAAATCCTGATATTGTTTATTAATGAAAGGGTTGTGTAGTAGAAGTTTTTCATGTAATTTATATTGATTTTATTTGTAGTTACATATCTGGCAATATTCTGGATTGAAACCTTTACGAGCCCTTCATTTCCCGATTTTATACTTTCCAGCAGCTGCTTCTGATATTTATCCAGGGTAGAATAGTCCTCATATCTGAAAAATGTATTTAAATCACTGTATGGAATTATCGCATTGTCTCCCATATAGCTTTTATATTCTAAAGACCCCAGACATTCCTTAAGTTTTTCGGTAAGCTCCATTGCCGATTTCCCGCCTGAACTAACCGCAATGGTAACAGTAAAACCGAAGCCGTTGTTTATTACCTCCTGTAGGTACCCGCACTTTTCACTGACCTCTACTATGTCCAGAGGCATTCTGTCGGGCTTCTGAATTATAAACCCCACCCTGCTGCTATTTAGCAAGACACTTAGCACCTCATATTTTTCGGAGAAAATCTCCTGAAAGGAATTCACTATCCCAAACTGATAAAGATGCTTGTCGTACTGTGTACTGCTGGATTTCTCCTCATAGTCGTTTTCCATAACTACAAGAACAAAGTTCTCGATACTGACATTAAAAAGCTTCATTTTTTCGGATATCTCAAGCTCATTTGAATTGAGGCCATAAATTATATCATATAGCAGCTTTTCCCTTAAAATCGGTAAGCTTTGTTCAAATAACAATTTTATCCTGTCAAACTCCATATGCCTTATCTTTTGGTCTTCTATTTCGTTTACAGCTCTTGTCAGAACCGAGGTCAACTCCTCTATCCTTGAAGGCTTTAATAAGAAATCAAAAGCACCGCATTTTATAGCCTCCTGTACATAATCAAAATCTCTATACCCGGTAAGAATAATTATTTTGGAATTAGGTACAATAGCTTTAACCTGCTTTATCATGGTTAAGCCATCCAGCCCCGGCATACGAATATCTGTGATTATTATCTCTGGTAGATGTCTTTTAATAAGCTCTATGCCTTCAATTCCATCACTTGCATCTGCACAAACCTCACAGTCCAGCTGTCTCCAATTGATAATGTTCTTTATTCCCTTTCTGATAATAGACTCATCATCAATTATTAGTACTTTGTACATAGTAACCCTCCTTATTTAAGCTTTGTGCAGGTAAAGTAACAGATACCTTTGTATATATATTTATTTTACTTTCAATCTTTATTCCGTACTTCTCCCCATAGAATAATTTTATTCTTCTGTTTACATTGTCAATGCCTATACTTTTGTTCTTTTTGTTGCCCAATGTCTTGAAATAGGTATCATTATCCATTTCCAAACCCTTGTTAAGCTTAGAAATGTCATCAGAGGATATTCCTGTACCATTGTCAATAACCTCAATAATAAGCAAATCCTCACGTATATTTGCAGTCAAAGTGATAATACCTTGCCCTCGGCTATTCTCAACCCCATGATAAACTGCATTTTCAATCAAAGGCTGTATAAGAAGCCTTGGAATCTTCAAGTACAGAACCTTTGGGTCCACCTCTTTGCTTAATGTAATCCTGTCCTCAAATCTTCTCTTGAGCAGTGCAATATATTTATCTATATAAATAAACTCCTCTTCAATTGTAATGAGCCTGTCATCCCTTCCAATGCTTGCCTCCATAAGAGTTGATAGATCGGAGACTGTTTCACTTATTTCAGGAACATTATTGAGCTGTGCCATCCAATTGATGGACTCCAGTGTATTAAAGAGAAAATGAGGATTTATCTGTGACTGAAGAGCTTTAAGCTCAGCTTCCTTTCGTGTTATCTGCTCTCTGTATATCCAGGTTACCAAATGGTCTATTTCTTTTGCCATGGTATTAAAGGTTTTATGGAGAAAACCCAATTCATCTCTTCTTTCGATCTCAATAAAGCTGTCGGATATATTATTGATATTCATGCCTTTCATAGCCATAACAAGCTGATTTATAGGCTTTATCATATCAAAGGACATAAATATGCTTACCACAGATAATATCATTATGGAACCGATACATAAAAGTATTATCCGGTTTCTATGGTCTACAACATCTAAATAAAGCTGCTTTAGAGGAATATATGTTACAATTCTCCACTTTGGCTCTGAAAGCGAGGTATGAGCCACAAAGATATCATTCTTGTTATCTATAAAGGAATTTCTTTCATATCTTATTCCTTTAATCAGTTTTACATATTTATCTAAGGCAGCTTTGTTTTTATATAGTATTACGTCATTATCCTCTGACAGGATTGTTGTATTCTGCATAACTTCTGATTCAAGTCCCTGTAGTACAAGGTCTAAAAACTCCTTATTTATCTGAATAACAAGGAAGCCTATTTCATTATAGTTATCTCTGTTGTATATCATTCGTATCAGATATGAGTTCTGTACCACACCATCTCTCGAGTCGAAGAACCATACCGGCTTTCCTGTAGCAGCCTCAGCCAATTTTTTTATTTGGATATAGTTATTACTAACAATTGATTTAATATCAGAAACATTTGGGTCACTGTCATAATTAAAGATTCGTTTACTGTTTGTCACTATGCACATGGACTCTATTTCTTTCCTAGTCATAACGGCATTCAGAAAAACATTATTGAGCTGACTTGCCACCTCGTAGTCATTAAGCTTGTTAATATTTATGTTGTCATCATTTATCAGAGCAGCATAAATCCTTTGGTCATTGCTTAGGTCTTGAGATATAATATTCAGGTTTTTGACGGTATCCTGTAATCTGAGTTCTATCAGGCTAAGTATATCCTTTGAGTATGACATGGACTTGCTGGTAATGATTTGCTCAGAGCTTTTGTAGCTGAAAAAACCGATGAAAATCAGAGGTATCAAAATCTGTATGTATAGTACCAAAAGCAATTTTTTCTTTATTGAGATATTGCGATATATCTGGAGGGCAAACATAAGCCGGGCATAGATTCCTGATGATAATTTTTTATACATTGATAACCTCAATTCTATCAATTTGAAGATTAATTTCGGAGCATTTTTTCCACAGCCTGGCTCCAAATTTCCTCAGCTGATCTTTTTCCCTCAAGAAAATAAGGAAACTGTTGAATCACTATATCATTCCAGGCACTTCTGTCTATGATATGATCAGGAATTGAAGTCAAATCCTCTTCCGAGGTGTTCTTATAGAAGTTAATACTCTGCTGCGCTAATATGCTGTACGGCATACCCCTTACTATTCTTAAATTGCTTAATAACGCAGTTCTTTCATAGAAAAATTCAGCCGATTCCTTCGATGTAAGGTATTTCAACAACTTAATGGTGCTATCCTCCCCAGTCGGAGTATCCCAAGAGCTCTTGCTAATATAAAATGTACCCCCTCCTAAGCCGGTAGGAACCTTAGGGCTGCCTTTCGTCATTGCCGGGAATGGTATCATTTCAACGCTGTCATCATCTTTATCGAAATAAGGTATAAACCATGAACCCTGAACTATCATAGCTGCCTGCTTGGTAAAAAACAACTCATTTCTTTGATTACTGGTCAGCGTCAATGCATCCTTCGGAAAGGCTCCCATATCATAGAGTTCCTTTAGATACTTCATTGCATCTAAATAATGCTTATTTATCATACCATCTTTAATACTATCTACTACGCCGCTGCGGCCACCAAGACTGGCTATCATATTTTGATATATGTAAGAGCCCTCTGCTGAGGAGTTATATGCTATAGGTATTATTCCGTTTGATATAAAAATTTCAATTGCCGCCTTCAGTTCCTCATAGTTATCGGGGATCTTTACCCGGTATTTCTTGAAAAGATCCTTGTTAATAAACAGACCCTCAAAGACTAGCTCAAAAGGAATTCCATATATTTTGTCATCATAGGTTGTATACATAAAACTATTCTGAGCAAAGCTGTCCATCCACTCTCTATCCTGCTTTAATTTGTCTGTTAGTTCAGCTACCTTATTTGCCTTCACTAGAAATTTGATGTCTGAACCCGGCCAAAGGCCAAAAATGTCAGGTTCATTTCCAGAGGCAAATCTTGTTTTTAGGGTAGGCAAATAATCATCTCCAAAAATGGATTGATTTAAAATCTTTATCGTGTTGTCTTCACCCTCGAATTTAGCCAATATCTCTTTAAATGTCCCGGCCTTACTATCTACGCCGCCCCAGGTTGTCATTATTTCAATTGTAGTACCGGCTGTTGACAGCGCAGACCCGCTTAAATCCGCAGGCTCATTGGTACTGCTCCCTGCACACGCGACCATGGATAAACACAACATGGCAGAAATACCTATACCTAAAAGACCCCTTGAGTATTTCAATATATCACCCCGCTTAAATTCATTGGAAAACAACATTACACAGACGAGAATGCTTAGCACTTATACAGTAATTATAATTATTAACTCACATAATATGCAACATATAAATTACAATATATGATTGTTTTACTAAAAAAAGAAAAAATGCTGCAGGAATAATCCGACAGCATCAATTTATATTTTTATATTATTGTAAGCTCAATTTCATTATTTTGATTAAGATCAATACCGACAAGGGCTCCTTCCTTCAATGTACCCTTTAGGTATTCCTCTGAAAGTCTGTCTTCTACATAATTCTGAATTGCACGCCTCAATGGTCTGGCACCGAATTTTATGTCGTAGCCCTTTTCAAGGAGGAAGTCTTTTGCCTTTTCACTAACATTAACACGTATATCCTTGTCTCTTGCTTCTGTATAAACCTCTTCAAGCATAAGCTCTATGATTTGCTTCAGCTCTACATTACTTAGCTCTGTAAACACTATAACATCATCAATTCTATTCAAAAACTCGGGCCGGAAGGTTTCCTTCAGTACATCCTTTACCTTGCTTTCCAAGGAGCTGTACGAATTATTCGAAAAACCTATGCCACTTGACTTAAAGTTTGTTCCGGCATTTGAAGTCATAATAATAATTGTATTTTCAAAGCTCACAGTTCTACCATGACTGTCTGTCAATCTTCCATCCTCAAGTATCTGCAGCAGCATATTAAACACGTCAGGATGAGCCTTCTCTATTTCATCCAGCAGAATTACCGAGTAAGGCTTCCTTCTGACCTTTTCAGTAAGCTGCCCGGCATCATCATAGCCCACATAACCCGGTGGCGAGCCGATGAGCTTGGATACGGTATGCTTCTCCATATATTCTGACATATCCAGTCTTATCAGGGCTTCCTCGCTTTCAAACAGCTCCATTGCCAAAGCCCTTACAAGCTCGGTTTTTCCGACTCCGGTAGGTCCCACAAATATAAAGGATGCCGGCTTCTTTCTCTTCTTAAAGCCCGATCTGCTTCTTCTTATTGCACGGGAAACACCCTCTACTGCCTTATTCTGGCCAATTACACGCTTGTGAAGTCTGGTCTCCAGATTTATCAGCTTCTGAGATTCCTCTTCACTCAACCTCTGTATTGGTATTTTGGTCCAGGCTTCAATAACACTTGCTATGTCATCAATTGTCAGCTCAACATCCTTGCTGGTGTCCTCTATATCTTTTATCTGGCTGATAAGCTTACATTCATATACCTTTAAATCAGCAGCCTTCTGATAATCCTCAATAGAATCTGCTGAAACTGCTGTTTCCTTTTCTTCCTGAACTCTCCGCAGTTCGTCCTTATAATTTTGCAGTTCAACCAGCTTTACATTTTTGAGGTTTGCTCTTGAACCGGCTTCATCAATAACGTCTATTGCTTTGTCAGGTAATAGCCTATCTGTTATATATCTTTCAGAATAATTGACAGCTGCCTTGACAATATCCTCACTTATTTTTACCCGGTGATACTCCTCATAATAATGCTTAATGCCCATTAAAATCTCTATTGCTTCTTCTATTGAGGGCTCATCTACAATAACAGGCTGAAATCTTCTTTCAAGGGCAGAATCCTTTTCAATATGCTTTCTGTATTCGTTAAGAGTTGTTGCTCCAATAACCTGGATTTCACCTCTGGAAAGAGCCGGCTTAAGTATATTTGCGGCGTTCATTGCTCCTTCTGCCTCGCCTGCTCCCATTATATTATGCAACTCATCAATGACGAGAATAATATTTCCGTAAGCCTTTGCTTCTTCAATAATTCCCTTCATTCTGCTTTCAAATTGTCCTCTGAACTGAGTACCAGCTACAACACTGGTCATGTCAAGGAGATATACCTCTGAATCAAATAGCTTCTGAGGTACTTTTTTTTCTGCTATCCTTACAGCCAGCCCTTCGGCTATGGCTGTTTTACCCACACCGGGCTCACCAATGAGCACAGGATTGTTTTTTGTTCTTCTGTTTAATATCTGAACAACCCTATCAATCTCTCTGTTCCTTCCGATTACCTTGTCAATAGCACCATCTCGTGCTTTATCGATAAGGTTTGTACCATAAGTATCAAGATACTTCTTCTTTTTATTTACTTTTTTATCCTGAACTCTGGTTTTTGTTGTATTCTTATCTTCCGGACCATCCTTATCTGGGCTGCTGACAGCAGAAATGTCAGTATTCTGGTTATCAGCAGCTTTGGGAAAAGCCTTATTAAGAATTCCGAAGAAGGGGTTGGACTGATTAACATTGCCCGGGTCGCCCTGAAGGGCTTCCAGAAGCTCATTTCCCTCCATATCCTCCAACATATCTCCAACCTGCTTACTGATATTGTCAAGCTCATCCTCGGTCATACCGGTCTGGGACAACAACTGGTCTATGGGCTGTAGGTTTTGCTTTCTCGCACAGCTAACACATAGACCTTCCTGAATCTGCTTTCCATCTAAAAATTTAGTAACAAAAACTACTGCTATATTTTTATTGCATACTGAGCATTTTATCATGTTGACCTCCGTTGATAAATTTAATAAACCCTGATTTTGAGACCTTTGCCTCCATCCAACCGCTTAACCCGCTAAGCTTTTCGACTTTATTAACATTTAACCTTCTATATACCATATCAATGTTTTCCATTATACAAACTTATTAATCACTCTGCTTTATGGTTGGACTAATATCCTAAAAATACTATATTAAAGCATGCACGATAAAAAACTGTCTAAAAAATATATATAATATGTTATACCACTTTTCACGTTATTAGTAACTGGATATAGCAAATCCTTATATACATATATACTATATTATTTCCATAAATGTCTTAGTTTTTTTCATTTTAGCAATATCGTTTCCCTGTGGCTTTAAATAGTATAACACAAGTACTTTACCGGGTCTAACTGCTTTTATGCTATTTTTTATTTTTAAGTGTTAAATAACTTATTAAAGTCAAAACAAATTGGCATAACGTCGCTATAGTCTATATAACGTGACTATGCGACTTATATTCCCCATTTCGGTCCACCTAAATGTAAACAATTTGTGACCTAATAAAAATGATTAAAGGGGGAACCCTTTAACCATTTTTACTTAAACAAAAGAGTAATAAAATAAATTTCATTACTCTGATAACTTGTATTATTGTTTTTAACACTTAATTTTATAAGTATATAAACCTATGCAAACATTTTAAATATTATAGTTATAAAGGCTCCCATCAATGCTGTTATTGGTATTGTAATTACCCATGCCCATACAATGTTTCTTGCAAGAGCCCATTTTACGGCAGAAACTCTTTTTGATGCTCCAACACCCATAATTGATGTTGAAATAACCTGAGTAGTACTAACAGGTGCTCCAAAATAGGTCATGGTTTCGATGACTAAGGCTGCACCAGTCTGTGCGGCAAAGCCTCCCACAGGCTGAAGCTTTATCATATTAACACCCATAGTTTTTATAATTCTCCAACCTCCAATAGAGGTTCCGAATGCCATTGCCAGCGCGCAAGCAAGCATTACCCATGTTTGAACATCTGTATGTCCGCCGTTTAACCCTGCCCCAATAAGTGCCAAAGTAATAATACCCATGGATTTCTGAGCATCGTTATTACCATGGGAGTACGACATTAACGCTGCTGATAAAATCTGGAGCTTGGAAAAGGATTTGTTGACAAACCTAGGAGAGAATGATCGGAATAACTTATATATTGCTTTCATAAAGAAAAAACCAACTGCAAAACCGATAAAGGGTGATGTTACTAACGGAAGTATAACCTTCTTCAAAAAACCTGCCCAAATAACAACATTAAAGTTGCCTACAAAAGCAATAGAAGATCCCAGTAGCGCTCCAATAAGAGCATGGGAGGAACTGCTTGGTATGCCGTAATACCAGGTTATCAAGTCCCAAATAATTGCTGCAATCAAGGTTGCAATGATTACATATTGTGCAGTAATCATCGAATTATCAACCAGCCCACTGGTTATTGTCTTTGCAACCTTACTACTGGTAAGAGCACCAACGAAGTTTAAGATGGCAGACATGATTACTGCCTGTCTTAGAGATAAAACTCTTGTTGATACTGATGTAGCTATAGAATTTGCTGTATCGTGAAAGCCGTTAATAAAATCAAATCCCAATGCTAGTACGACAACTGCTATCAATGATACACTAAGCATTTTTCATTACAACCCCTTCTACTATATTTGCTACATCCTCACAAGCATCGATTGTATTTTCCAATAATTCAAATATTGCCTTCCATTTTATAACCTCTACTGCATCTGTTTCAGATGTAAAAAGGCTGGCCATTGCATCCCTGAAGATTGTATCAGCTTCATCTTCAACATTATTGACCTCAATAATTTTATTCTGAAGCATCTTACTCTTCTTCATATTCTTAATCTCAATCATTACATTTCTGAGCTCGTCAGTAGCTCTTACAACAAGCTTTGTAAGTGTTATTGCTTCAGGTCTTACTTCTTTAACATTGAACATGCTAAAGCGATGTGCTGTGCTTTCTATGTCATCAGTAATATTGTCAAGCTCCTTGGCAATGGTAAATATATCTTCTCTGTCAATTGGCGTTATAAAAGATTTATTCAGCTCATTGAGTATTTTGTGAACACTATTGTCACATGCATGCTCTGCTTCCTCAATAGCCAGAATTTTGTCATTAACATTAACGTAATTATTAGTGAGATCATCAAGGAGCTTTGCAGCATTGCAAATAATCCCGCAGGTCTCAATAAAATAGTCAAAAAAGATTTCTTCCTTTGGTGTTTTTCTAAACATTAACTATACCTTCTTTCGACAAAATATAACATCAAACCTTTTCCATTATATAGCATTGTTAAGTCATTTACAATAAAGTTAACATAGAATTAACATTCACCTAATGTATGAATATTATAACTAATTCTTTATTTTAAATGACACAAGGAGAATCCCTGTAAAACATTATTTTTACAGGGATTCCTGAAATTCTATTTTCTTTTGACGTTAAGAACCTTTTGTAAATAATGGCCTGTGTAGGAAGCATCAATTTTAGCAACCTCTTCTGGTGTTCCCTGGGCAATAATTGTTCCACCTTTATTTCCACCCTCAGGTCCAAGATCTAAAATATAGTCGGAGGTTTTAATAACATCGAGGTTATGTTCAATAACAATAATGGAGTTACCGGCATCAACGAGCCTTTGCAATATCTCAATTAACCTGTGTACGTCGGCAACATGGAGCCCTGTTGTAGGTTCATCCAAAATATATAGGGTACTGCCGGTACTTCGCTTTGACAACTCGGTTGCAAGCTTAACTCTCTGAGCTTCTCCTCCAGAAAGAGTCGTAGAGGGTTGTCCGACCTTAACATAACCAAGTCCAACATCATAAAGCGTCTGGAGCTTTTTCTGTATCTTTGGTATATTCTTAAAGAACTCCAAGGCATCTTCAATTGTCATGTCCAGTACGTCTGCAATGCTTTTTCCCTTATACTTAACTTCAAGTGTTTCTCTGTTATAACGTTTTCCCTTGCAAACCTCACACGGAACATATATATCTGGTAAAAAGTGCATTTCTATCTTAATTATCCCGTCTCCACTACAAGCTTCACAGCGGCCCCCTTTAACATTAAAGCTAAACCTGCCGTTTTTGTAGCCCTTCATCTTTGCTTCTGTGGTTGAGGAATAAACATCCCTGATCAGATCAAACACACCTGTATAGGTTGCAGGATTTGAACGTGGTGTTCTGCCAATTGGTGATTGGTCAATATTTATTACCTTATCCAGATGCTCTACTCCATTTATGGCCTCATGCAGACACGGACGGGTCTTTGCTCTGTTTAGCTTGGCTGCAAGGCTGTTATATAGTATCTCGTTTATCAGAGAGCTTTTACCTGACCCTGATACTCCTGTGATTGAAGTCAGCACTCCAAGGGGAAGCTTTGCAGTAATACCCTTTAGATTATTTTCCTTTGCACCAACTATTTCAAGCCACTTTCCGTTTGGTTTTCTGCGCTTTTTTGGTATCTCAATTGATTTTCTACCGCTGAGATACTGACCGGTAATGGATTTCTCAGAATTAACAATTACATCAAGAGGCCCTTCGGCTATAACCTGCCCGCCGTGTATGCCAGCCCCCGGTCCCATATCAATTATGTGATCTGCGGCCAGCATTGTATCCTCGTCATGCTCAACTACAATCAGCGTATTCCCCAAATCCCTCAGGCGGTTTAAGGTGGTTAAAAGTCTTGCATTATCCCTCTGATGGAGTCCAATACTTGGTTCATCCAGAATATATAAAACTCCCATAAGGCCGGAGCCTATCTGTGTTGCAAGCCTTATTCTCTGAGCCTCTCCCCCCGATAGAGTTCCTGCAGCTCTGGAAAGAGTCAGATAATCCAAACCGACATCCACCAGGAAGCCGATTCTGGCGTTAATCTCCTTCAGAATCTGATCTGCAATCATTCTTTGCCTTGCAGTAAGCTCAATATTGTGAAAAAACGCATTTATGTCTGCTATTGCCATTGTGGACAGCTCATGAATATTTTTTTCTCCAACGGTTACCGACAAGCTCTCGGGCCTTAATCTTGCACCGCCACATTCGGGACAGGGTGTGTTGCTCATATATTGCTCATAATACTGC
>JAEZIV010000252.1 GCA_023436515.1 Bacillota bacterium | reverse complement strand
AAAACAGAGAGGAGACCATTTGGGTAAAGCTGAAAAACAACAAGGCCGACAATCATAATGGATAACGCAGTAGATAATGACAGATAAAGGGTCTTGTAGAAGCGTTTCCTGTTATTTGCGCCGAAATTATACCCCATAATAGGCATAGCACCTTGAGTTAACCCAAATACCGGCATAAATATGAAGGATTGAAGTCTAAAGTAAATACCCAAAATCGCTATGGCATTTTCGGAGAAAGACTTGAGTATGGCGTTCATACCGGCTGTAGTTAAAGAGCCTATAGAGTTCATGACTATAGCCGGAGCACCAACCTTATAAATACTTATAACATTTTTACTCTTGATTTTAAAGCCACGAAGTGATAAATGAACATCATGACTTCTTATTCTGAACATGATAAGAACATATGTCATAGCCGCAAACTGACCAATTACAGTCGCTATAGCCGCCCCTGCTATTTCAAGTCGTGGAAAGCCCAGCAGGCCAAAAATCAATATAGGGTCAAGTATAATATTTGTTACTGCACCTATAAGCTGTGAGACCATTGGTATCATCATATTACCGGTAGCCTGCAGAGTTTTTGTGCAGAGAATTTCAATGAACATACCGGCAGAAACACAGGTGACAATCGATAAATATGTTGTACCCATGGAGATTACTTCCGGATTATCTGAAAATAAAGATATAAATGGTTTTGAAAAAGTCAGGCCAATTCCTATAAAAATAACAGCATTAACAATAGCCAGAACCAGTCCTGTACGCGCAGTTTCATTTGCCTCATCGGGCTTACCTTCACCAAGCTTTCTGGCAATAACTGAATTGGCTCCAATTCCTATACCTAAAGCAAAGGATAGAACCAGCATTTGCATTGGAAATGCAATAGATATTGCTGTAAAAGCATTTTCACTAAGTTTAGCTACAAAAAAACTGTCAACAACATTGTACATAGATTGAACAAACATTGAAAGAATTGCAGGCAATGACATACTGGCAAGAAGTCTTCCCACCGGAACAGTGCCCATTTTTTCTGCTGTAAGAGTATCCTTCTGCATTACAAACCCCTTTCGATATAACAAATCAATAACATAATAATTAGAGCATTTAATTAGTTTTAACAAACAATTGATTCTAACAGCAAAATCGATATAAGTCAATACCTACGCAGGATTCATTGTTTTTACATGGAAACATGGAAGCCCTCTTAGGACATTAATAATTTAAGCAAAAACAGATTAAATTTAACAATAACAGCTCATTTTTTAAGGTATAATAGTTTTATCAATATATTATTATGAATAGTTCAATGATGTTAAAGACAACTTGGAGGTATTAGTTTCAATGAATTACAAAAAACTTGATAAGAGAATACTCGTCGCTTGGAGAATCTACAGGGTAATAAGCTTATTGATTTTAGCTGCAGCTATATTTATACCATTGCTTTTTCTTTCAGATACTGAGATTTACCGCCAATATAAACAATATTATTATATTGCGGCAGTTGTATTATTGGTCTATAAGCTGATTGGTTTATACATATATCCTGAAATAGAATTCAGGCAGTGGGGCTATATCATTACAGATGACAGAGTTGAGATCAGCCATGGTATATTCTTTGTAAAGACGACGGTCGTACCAATTGTGAGAATTCAACATATAACATTATCCAGCGGACCCATCATCAGAAGGTTGGGGATTTCAGTGGTTAACATTCATACTGCAAGCGGAGTGTTCAGTATTCAGGGAATTCCTGATGAGGAAGCAAAAGCAATGGCTGAAATGCTTCGATTAAAGCTGTACACAAGATTAGACGCTCAGGAGGGATAGAGTTTTGAATTTCAAACATAGAAGAGGAAGCTTCCATATAATATTTGAGAAAGTAATCGAACTGCCAATACTGATTATTGGTGCCCTAGTGAGTATATTCCTTATTAAGAACTTTGATTTTCAGGTTGTACTTCCATTGATTGTTGTTCTTATCAACCCGATTACCCGATTAATAAATTATCTCTCAACCTTTTATACTCTCGATGAGGGTCAGCTTATAATTGAGTCAGGAGTTTTAACAAAGAAAAGAATAGTAATACCATTCTCTACAATAACTACTGTTGATCTATCACAAAATATACTGTTTCAGATTTTAAAGGTATATAAAATCAAGGTGGATAATTCCAGTCAGACTAATGACACTGCTAATCAGTCAAAGATTGTATTAACCCTTAAAATAGATGAGGCAATCAGATTTAAAAATGTAATAACCAATGGGCTGGTTGCTCAGGACCAAGTGGGGGAGGATGCAGAGGCTATAAAGGCAGCTCCTCTAGACTTTATCAAGCTGGGCTTGTTTCAATCAAAAATGGTTTACTTCTTTAGTGTTTGTGCTGTTATTGGGCCGTTTGTGGGTATTATTGCACCAAAATTCCAGGATGTATTCAAAAATGTCCTTATCGCAGGGCTTATTGCAGGAGCAATCATATTCGGATATATGTTAGCTGTTGTATTCTCCTTGATTAAGAGCGTGGGTACCTATTACAACTTTAAAGTATGGTCTTCCGGGGATTCTGTAAAAATTTCATACGGCCTTCTTAATAAAAAGAGCTTTTCACTTAAGAAGGAAAAGATTAATGGTGTAATTCTTAAGCAGAACCTTTTAATGAGAATAACAGGTCTGTACACTGCAGAGGTAATAGTAATTGGCTACGGAGATACCAAACAGGGAGAAGCAGAGCAGGCAATTATTTTTCCAATAGCGTCCTATGCCAGACTTAAAAGCATAATTAATAGACTTTTGCCTGAATATAGTTTCGACTATACCTTAAGTAAACCCAATAAAACTGCCCTGAAATATTTTTTTGTAAGCTTTGATTTTATATCAGCACTTGTTCTGGCTTTCATAGCTGTTCCGGCCGCCCTTATCTTACAAAGATATGTAGTTATAGTTGTTGCCGTTGCAGGAGTGATTCTGTGCTTGTCTGTAGTAAGCTGCCTCCTTAAATTCGCCAATGCAGGTATCAGCGTTGAAGTAAAGAATGTTGTGCTTTCAATGGGAGGGTTCAGAAAAAGGATAGCAGTAATTAGAACTGACAGTATAGAGAGTGTTACAGCAAGGGGCAGTATTTTTAAGCGGAGAAAAGGCTTTGTTTCTATATCTCTCGGGTATTTAGCCCCGGCTCGTGCTTCAAGGCTATCCTCAGGCAGTTTACCGGCAGAGCAGTTTGAATTATTAGAAGGAGTTTTAAAATACTGATATGGCGTGTTTGGGCTTATACAGGGTACGAAAAATAGAAGAGGTTATGCGTTTCTATCGCTAAATATTTTTGTGATTTTGGTATTGATTTGTGAAAGTTTCTGTGTTACTATATTTAAGCGACAGAAACATATGCCGAAGTGGTGAAATTGGCAGACGCACTGGACTCAAAATCCAGCGTAGGTGACTACATGTCGGTT
>JAEZIV010000219.1 GCA_023436515.1 Bacillota bacterium | reverse complement strand
GCTCATAGCACATGCAGCTGAGTCAGGCTGCAAAAAAATAATTGTGGGCTTGGGTGGCAGTGCAACAAATGATGGAGGCACCGGTGCTGCAGCCGCCCTGGGAATAAGGTTTCTGGATCAGGCAGGCAACATCTTTGTTCCTGTTGGAAAGACTCTTTCCCGAATAGCTGCCATTGATATGTCCCAGCTTAACCCTGCCTTAAAGGGTGTTGAGCTGATAACAATGTGTGATATAGATAATCCGCTTTTCGGCCCCCAGGGCGCTGCCAGGGTTTTTGCGCCTCAGAAAGGTGCCGATGCAGAAACAGTTAAGCTTTTGGATAGTAATCTGGCCCACCTGGCAGATATCATAAAGAGGGACATAGGAAAGGATATTGCCAGCCTTCCCGGTGCAGGAGCTGCAGGTGGAATGGGAGCAGGCATGGTGGCCTTCTTTGATAGCAGGCTTCAGCAGGGCATAGAGATAGTCCTTGATACGGTGGGCTTCGACAAACTTGTTGCAGGCGCAGACCTGGTAATCAGCGGAGAGGGGAAAATAGATGCACAATCTCTGAGGGGAAAGGTGGTTATTGGCTGCGCCAGGCGAGCAAAGGCGGCTGGAGTACCGCTAATAGCAGTAGTCGGAGATATTGGTGATGAAATCAAGGAGGCCTACGCAGAAGGAGTCAGTGCAATTTTCAGTATAAACAATGTTGCAGTACCTTATGAGGAGGCAGCCAAGAGAAGCAGGAGAGACCTGGAGTTTACAGTTGAGAATCTTATGAAGGCAATATTGGCGTTGACACCGAAATTGAAGCTGTAGGTAAATCACAGCAAAATAAAACCCCCCATAGGGAGGTTATATGTTAAAGTCGTATTTGTAAGAGTTCTGAAAAGTGACGTCACCTATGGTTCTGGTGACATTCGTGCCGTTTAAGGTTAGTTTGTATCCACAGCTTTCACAGTTTATAGTATGACTGTTCAGTCTCTCAATTTCCTCTTTAGGTAAATTCAAGAGTACACTGTTACAATTACAGCATCTGATTGTGTAAAAATTCAAAAAATTTCCCCCCATTCTAAAATAGTATATTCCTAATTATATGAAAAGTTACAATGTTTTAGACCATAAAAAGCAATTTTAACTACTTATTTATATTACAGTATTTCCCATAAATAATATCGATAAATTTTTTTATCCTGATATGTGGTACAAGCCTGGAATAAATTTGTAATTTTTGAATATAGTTTTATAAATCAAAAGTTGCAATAACTATCTAAGTGGAGGATGTTGTGAGAGAAATTGCGAGATTTGAAGGGAGTTCCTTTTACAATGCGGCCGATATCACAAATAACAACAAAGGCAATTTTTCCAAAATACCCATCATAATTTGCGCAGTAGCAGGGATTTTGATAGGTGGGCTGGTTTTTCAGGCAGCAAACGGACAGCTGGATATCAGTAAACTAAAGCTTAGTAACCCGACAGCTGCCGGTATTAATAAGTCAAAGTCTGTTGAACTGGCTAAGGATGTGCTTTTTAAGGCCTTTGGTATGGATAGGTACAATCCTATAACTATTATTAACTCAAATTCACCCTTATTTGAGAGTTACTATAAAAACGATTATCTAAAATACATAGCTGAGAAGGAGCAGCAGGAGCTTGCGGAAAAAATAATTGCAAATCAGGACGCTGCTCAAGGGACAAATAGCAAGGTACAAGCTCCTGCCCTTGAGAAAGCAGCTCCGGAGGCTAATGCCGGTGGCTATAAGGAAGCTTCAAGCAGTATCACCTTTGAGGGAGATGTTGAAAGCGCTGACCAGGAGAAAAACCCCATAGTTACCAACGGTAAAATAAAGGTTGTCAATGAAACCAATTACAGTATTGATATCAATAAGCTTTTAAAGGAACCGCTAAAGCTTGGAGGTTCAAAAACCGGTCCCCAGATATTTGTGTATCACACACATACTACCGAAAGCTTTCTTAAGAGTATTGATCAGTTGCACGATCAGACCGTTCAATCCAGAACAACAAATAATAAATTCAATGTTGTCAGGGTTGGGGATGAGCTGATATCCAACCTGAAGAAGTATAACATAAATGTGCTCCATAGCAAGACAATACATGATAAGGATTATAACAGCTCCTATGTTAAATCGCTGAGTACTCTTACAAATTATGTTGACAAATATCCATCCTTGAAAATGACTATTGACCTTCATAGAGATGCTGCAGGTGAAAATAAGCTGAGGGTTGCCAAAAAAATCAACGGAGAGGACTGTGCTCAAATAATGTTTGTAATTGGCACAGCTGCGAAGCTTGACAACCCTAATTGGAAGGAAAATCTCAAGCTTGCCTTAAAGATTCAGTCAAGACTTAATGAAATAGCCCCGGGCATAGCTAAACCTACCTACATTAGTAAAAACAGATATAACCAGCATTTGACCAGTGGTTCTGTAATCATCGAGATAGGCGGTGACGGCAATGTAATAGATGAGTGCGTAAGAAGCACTTCATATCTGGCACAGGCAATAAACGATGTAATATATAAAAATAAATATTGATGATTAATTTATAATAGCTTGGTCAAAAATAAATAATATCATAGGTTTATTTTGGAGGCTGTTTTGGCAAGAAAAGCAAGATTAAGAAAAGAGAGACTTTATACTATCAGATTATATATTGTTGGGCTGTTATTTATGCTAGTGTTGATTTCTGGTCTGGCTGCCGTGGATTTCAGCAAAAATTATGTGCTTTATGGTCAAAGCAGTATGGAAATCATTAAAATAGATAGGCTGGACAAGGATATTTATTCCTTGTCCATTTTGAATGACCGAATAAATTTAAATTTAAAGTACTTAAAAAGGGATTTAAACAGGTTAAAAAATACCTTGCTCGGCTGGAAAGAATAAACAGAACATTAATAAAAGCTGTAACCTATTTGTCACCATTAACTCTATTATTTATGCTAGTATTTGCTCAAAGGAATTATAGATTAATCAAAATGGAATCTAAAGGAGAGGGTGTATATGTTTAAAAGGTTACTTGCATTACTGGTTGTTCTGTTTATAAATATTTCGTTTTTCTTCGGTACCTGTGAGGTGGCTGAGGCAAAGGTTAATTTCAGTATTGATGGTGCAATAATTGAAAGTAGCAATGCAGATCTCAGTATAAAAATGATCTACCCTTATTTATCAGGCTTTGAGGCAGCAGCTCAAATAAATGACTCCATTCAAAGGAGAAATATCAGTTTAGTCGGGTATATAAGGGAAGCTGAAGGTTATATTAAGGACATTAAAGTACAGCAGAAATTGGCGGGGGAGAAGCTCCCCACCATCAGTGCTGCCATGGAGTCCTATTATGATTACAATTACAGCGGGGATATTCTATCAGTGATCTTAAACTTCTACGAGTATACCGGAGGAGCCCACGGAAGCTATTATCTGGATACATATAGTGTCAATACACGAACAAACGAGGTTTATAAAAGCTTTACTTCCTTATTTGACAGTAATACCAACTATAAAAAAGTGATTTTAGACAAATTGTATAAGCTTATCGATAGTGAAAAGGAAATGTACTTTGAAGATGCAAAAAAGTATGTTGCTGCTAAAAATAGTGAGTATAAATTCTATATAGATGGAAACAAGCTTGTCATCTATTTTGACCTGTATGAGTTAAGACCCTATGCGGGGGGAATGCCTGTTTTCACAATAGATGCAAAGGAGTTGAAGGGGCTTCTCAAGGGTGATATTTACACTCAGATGGTTAACGCAAAACCGTTGAAACCTGTTAGATACAACCGAACAACGCTGGAGCCTCAATTTAACACCTATACACAGGATTACATTTTAATGGTTCCCCTTGCCTCAGTTGCTGAAAAGCTGGGTTACAAAGTAACCTGGGATCCACAAAAGGGAGCCGGAGTTGCAGGCGGCTATGTTAAAAACAAGCTGAACAGCTATTATACAGATAAATCGCCAGCCAAGATAAAGCTTTCGGCTGCTCCCAAAATTGTAGATGGCAAAATGTATGTTCCAGTGGATTTCTTTTCTAAATTATTAAATGAGGATGTATTCTATGATGGAGATACTCTCAGGATTTTTAAGGTAGATAATATAGATATTGAAAAGAGGATGTTCAATCAGCAGATTGTTGAATATATATACCCCAATACAGCTGAAGCAGCTGTAAAAATGTATGCTCAAGCTGTAAAAGATAGAAAAGGTGCAGTTCAGTACGCTCTCTACTCTGATAAGCTCAAGACAGAAAAGAAGCCTGAGCTTGAGTCGATGAACTGGGTTACTGGCGTTTCCAGTCCTTGGGTTACAGGTTATAATATAAAGAACAAGGGCAGCAATAAATACGATATAGTATTTAACTGGGCTACAGCAGCAGGAAAAGCTCCTGACAGCACTGTAAGTATTACCGTGGGAAAAGTAAAGGACATGGATCACTGGGAGATTACAGCTGTCAAGGGTTAAATGAACTGTCTTGTGTTTGTTTTTCGCAGCGTTAAAATACATTGCGGCTTATTCACCTCTATGATATAATAAATTGCTCAATATGTTATCACTATACCTAATTGTAGCACTGATACAATAGTACATGAAACAAGCTGTGGAGGATTTGGAATGCCAAGTGAAAGACAAAAATATATAAGAAATTTCTGCATTATTGCTCATATAGACCATGGGAAATCAACCCTTGCAGACAGGCTACTGGAAAAAACAGGTGTACTTACTTCAAGAGAGATGCAGGAGCAGGTTCTTGATAATATGGACCTTGAAAGAGAAAGAGGGATCACTATTAAGGCTCAGGCTGTTAGAATGGTATATAAAGCTCCTGACGGACATGAGTATATATATAACCTGATTGATACCCCTGGTCATGTTGATTTTAATTATGAGGTTTCAAGAAGCCTTGCAGCATGCGAAGGAGCTATTCTTGTTGTTGATGCTGCTCAGGGAATAGAAGCACAGACTCTGGCAAATGTTTATCTTGCACTTGAACATAATTTGGAGATTATGCCTGTAATCAATAAAATAGATTTACCAAGTGCTCAGCCTGAGGTTGTAAAAAAAGAGGTTGAGGATGTAATCGGTCTGGATGCCTCCGAAGCTCCCCTGGTATCGGCTAAAAACGGTATAAATATTGAAGAAGTGCTTGAGAAGGTTGTTCATATGATACCCTGTCCCCAGGGTGATGAGGAAGCTCCTCTCAGAGCGTTGATATTTGACTCCTTCTACGACAGCTATAAGGGTGTAATAGTATACATGAGAGTTAAGGAAGGTACCGTTAGAAGCGGTGACACCATACGAATGATGTATACAAAAAAGGAATTCGTTGTCAACGAATTAGGCTACCTCAGACCCGGAGGACTTTCACCGGCTGATGAACTCAGAGCAGGGGATGTTGGTTATATAGCTGCAAGCATAAAAAATGTTCGCGACACTCGAGTGGGAGATACAATAACCCTTGTGGATAATCCTGCTTCAGAGCCGTTGCCTGGATATAAAAACGTAAACTCTATGGTGTTCTGCGGAATATATCCCGCAGACGGTTCCAAGTATGGCGATTTGAGAGATGCTCTTGAAAAGCTCCAGCTCAATGATGCTTCCCTGTCCTTCGAGCCCGAATCCTCAGTAGCTCTTGGCTTTGGTTTCAGATGTGGCTTCCTGGGTTTGCTTCACATGGAAATAATACAGGAGAGACTTGAGAGAGAGTATAATTTCGACCTTGTTACAACTGCTCCGAGTGTTATCTACAAAGTGACCACCACTACCGGAGAGGTTTTAACTATAGATAACCCTACAAATCTTCCACCAGTAACTGAAATAGAGATGATGGAGGAGCCTATAGTTAAAGCGACAATAATGGTTCCCACTGAGTATGTAGGAAATATTATGGAGCTTTCTCAGGAAAGAAGAGGCATATACAAGGATATGTCCTATATTGATGAGGGAAGAGCCTTACTTACCTATGAAATGCCATTGAATGAAATAATATATGATTTTTTTGACGCTCTTAAGTCCAGAACAAAGGGGTACGCTTCCTTTGACTACGAGCTTATAGGTTACAGGGAATCTGATCTTGTAAAGCTTGATATAATGCTGAACGCAGAAGTAGTTGATGCCCTTTCCTTTATTGTTCACAGAGAGAAGTCTGTATCAAGAGGCAGGAGAATGGCAGAAAAGCTTAAGGAATCCATACCAAGGCAGATGTTTGAAATACCAATCCAAGCCTGTATCGGAGGCAAGATTATTGCACGTGAAACCGTCAAGGCCTTCCGTAAAGACGTTTTAGCAAAATGCTACGGTGGAGACATTTCGAGAAAGAGAAAGCTCCTTGAAAAGCAGAAGGAAGGTATAAAGCGTATGCGCCAGGTAGGATCTGTAGAGGTACCTCAGGAAGCCTTTATGAGCGTATTAAAGCTGGATTAAATAAATATAGTATACCAAAAAGCATTGGAGAAATCCGATGCTTTTTTTACTGACGAGGAAGGTATAAATTTTAGTTCAAAAATGTCACTAGCTATATATGAGATATCACTACCTTTGACATTTTTCCATATTTTCAATAAAGGCAATTCGAATAGTTTTTTCTCTTAAGGTAAAAATAATATAACAAATCATTAGCTGACAACTACAATTTAACAGTTGAGCCTTGGTTTCATCAAATGCACTTTGTTCGCCGAACAGTATAAGTTATACATCAAAAATGTGAAAGGATGGATCTGATGAAAGCTGTAATTATGGCAGGTGGCGAAGGGTCTCGGCTAAGACCGCTGACCTGTAACCGCCCCAAGCCTATGGTACCGGTTGCTAACAGGCCAGTTATGGAACATATTATTGAATTGCTTAAAAAGTATGGTATTAATGATATTGCAGTTACCCTTCAGTATATGCCCGAAAATATTAAGGATTATTTTGGTGATGGAAGTGAGTTTGGAGTTAATTTAAGATATTTTACAGAGGAAACGCCCTTGGGAACAGCCGGGAGTGTTAAGAATGCGGAAGAGTTTTTGGATGAGACCTTTATTGTTATAAGCGGAGACGCACTGACGGATATAAATTTGGAAAAGGCATTATTGTTTCACAAGAAGCGTGGGGCTATTACTACTCTGGTGCTGAAAAAAGTTGAAAAGCCCATAGAATACGGGGTTGTAGTTACTGATAAAGATGGCAGGATAATTCGTTTTCTTGAAAAGCCAAGCTGGGGAGAGGTTTTCAGTGATACAGTAAATACTGGGATTTACGTTTTGGACCCGAAGGTATTCAACTATATTAAGCCAAACCAAATGTTCGATTTCAGCAAGGATGTTTTCCCGGAATTATTAAAGGACAAACGACCTATGTTCGGGTACGTAACTGAGGATTACTGGTGCGATATTGGTGATTTGGAAGCCTATGTGGCTGTTAACAAGGATGTACTTGATAAAAAGGTAAACATTAAAATAGCGGCGAAGGAAATACGCCAGGGGGTTTGGGCCGGCGAGGGAGCAGTTATATCAAAGGAGGCAAGCATAAAACCTCCTGTTTTTATCGGTAAAAACTCTATAATAAGAGAAGGCTGCAGTGTTGGAAGCTATAGTGTAATTGGTGATAACTCTCACTTATATAAGGGTAGCTCTATAAAAAGGAGCATCCTTTGGAGGGGCTGTGTGCTAAAGGGGCATGCTCAGGTAAGAGGAAGTGTTTTGTGCAACAAGGTTCAGCTAAACTCACGGGCTTCAAGCTTTGAGGGTTCTGTCGTCGGGGATGGTTGCAATATTGGGAAATGTGCATCAGTTAAGCCCGGTGTTAAGGTTTGGCCCAACAAACACATTGATGCGGATACGGAAATATGTTCAAATCTGGTTTGGGGCTCTAAGTACAGTAAGAATCTCTTTGGAAACCGGGGAATACTAGGTGAAATAAATGTCGATATTACTCCTGAGTTTGTATCAAAACTTGGTGCAACCTACGGCTCCATAATCAAGAAAAATTCAAGAATTGGTGTCAGCTGTGATGACAGTGAGTCGTTGAAAATGCTTAAAAACTCGCTTATATCAGGCTTGCTGTCAACTGGTATTGAGGTTTATGATTTTGGAGCATGTTTGCTTCCAGTTACAAGGTCTACAATTAGATTTTACAGGCTGAATGGTGGAATTCACATTTCCAATTCAGGTCAGGATCAGGATATGCTTGTTATTGATATCCTTAACAAGTTCGGTAGTAATATCGACAGGGGAGAAGAACGAAAGGTTGAAAACAATTTTGTAAGAGAGGATTTCACCAGATGTCCAGTCAATGAAATAAAACAGGTAGTTAATATACCCGACCACAATGTTTATTACTGTCAAAGCATCATTAACAGTGTTGAAGCAAAGGAGCATAGCTTCAAAATAGCTGTTATAGCTAAAACTCAGCTTGTGAGGAGTGTAGTTGAAAGAATTTTTGGTGAGTTGGGTTGCAATTACTCTTTTATTAATCCTGGATTTAACAGCGGCTCAAGAAAAAATGAAAGCTTGTTTTCTGATCTGAAAGCCTTAACAGTTGCTGTTAAGCAGGGAAAGCTTGATTTTGGAGTTTACCTGGATAGATCAAGTGAAAAAATGATGCTTGTGGATACAAAGGGAAGAGTGGTTGCCGACGATCTTTTTATGGCTTTGATAAGTCTTGTTCACCTTAAGTCCAATAAAGGAAACACAGTTGTGGTTCCTCTGAATACAAGTAACGTCATTGAGAAGCTTGCTGATGAGCATCAGGGAAAGGTGGTCCGGACAAAAACGTCAACACAGGAAATCATGAAGAAGATGCTGTGTAGCGGTGAGGAAAGT
>JAEZIV010000161.1 GCA_023436515.1 Bacillota bacterium | reverse complement strand
GCTTTATTGGAAACTAGACCGCCTCTTGCCAAATTAATGATTCTGATACCCTTTTTCATTATTTCAAAATGCTCTTGATCCAAATAATTTTCTGTATTCTTTGATAAAGGTACATGTATGGTAATATAGTCGCAGGTGGAAAGCAGATGCTCAAGGCTGTTTGCTCTTACAACTGAGCTTGACAGTCCCCAGGCCGCACTTACCGAAATGTAAGGGTCGTAACCCATAACCTCCATACACAGTGAAATACAGTCGTTTGCTACCATAACACCGATAGCTCCCAGACCGATAACGCCTATCTTCTTGTTCTTAATCTCAGGACCTTCAAACTGGGACTTGCCTTTTTCCACAAGCTTGGGAACCTCGGCACCCTTACCCTTTAAGGATTGTGCCCATTCAATGCCCTTGATTATTTTTCTTGATGAAAGTAGAAGAGAGGCTATAACCAGCTCCTTTACACCAGTTGAATTTGCTCCGGGCGTGTTAAAAACCACGATGCCCTTCTCAGTGCATTTTTCAATAGGGATATTATTAACTCCTGCACCTGCTCTTGCAATAGCCTTGAGGTTTTTATGCAACTCCATCTCCAGCATATTGGCGCTTCTAACCAAAATACCGTCAGGATTTACAGCATCGGTGGAAATGTCATACTTCTCCTCTGGTAATAAATCAAGTCCGCAATTAGCGATTTTATTAAGCATCTGTATTTTGTACATACAAACTCATCCTTTCAACCGTTATTTGTTATCTAACTCAAATTTTTTCATGAATTCCACTAATTTAATAACACCTTCAACCGGCATAGCATTGTAAATACTAGCTCGCATACCGCCGATCAATCTGTGTCCTCTGAGAGTGCAGAGACCAGCTTGCTCTGCTTCCTTTATAAACTTCTCGTTTAGTTCATCCGTTGGAGCAGTAAAAGGTACATTCATAAGTGATCTGTCCTTTTTATTTACCTTGTTAATAAACATTTTGGATTCATCAAGGAAATTGTAAAGTATTGAGGCTTTTTCAATATTAATCTTTTCAATAGCTTTAATTCCACCCATGTCGTCCAGCCACTTGAAAACCAGTCCTGCAATATAAATGCTGTAGCAGGGAGGGGTATTATAGAGGGAACTTTCCTTACTGTGAGTTTCATACCTCATCATAGTAGGAGTTATAGGTAAGTGCTTTCCAATGAGTTCAGTCTTGACAATTACTATGGTTAAACCGGCAGGACCTAGATTTTTCTGAGCTCCCGCATATATAAGCCCGAACTTGTTAACGTCAATTTCAGTTGCCATTATATCACTTGACATGTCGGCGACAAGGGGAATGCTTCCAGTGTCAGGATAGTCAACGAACCTTGTTCCCTCCAGAGTGTTGTTGCTGGTAATATGAACGTAGTCTACATCCTCGGAAAGCTTATAGGTCTCAGGGATATAGGTAAAGTTTGTATCCTCTGAGGAGGCAATAACATTAACTGAACCGTATAGCTTAGCTTCGGATATTGCTTTTTTGGACCAGTTACCTGTATTAATAATGTCGGCCTTCTTATATTTACTGAAAAGGTTCATCGGAACCATGGAAAATTGCGTTGAGGCTCCACCCTGTAGGAATAGCACAGAATAGGTGTCGTCAATCTTCATAAGCTTTCTTATGAGGCTCTCTGCGTTTTCAATTATAGATATATAGGCCTTTGACCTGTGACTCATTTCCATTACAGACATACCGGTTCCGTTGAAATTTAACATCTCCTGAGCAGCTTTTTCCAAAACGGCCTCAGGAAGCATAGATGGGCCGGCTGAAAAATTATAAACTCTGTTCATATAAACACTCCTTTTAAATAAAATAGGTATATAAATATTTAAAGGCCAAATCTTGAGGATTTGACCTATAATACGCAAATAAATGCAGATTATAACAATATAAGTATTAGTTATATTGCAACTGCTTATGCATACTCTGTCCTTTTGCCTGAGAGATTGACGGATTAATCCGTATTGCCCCTTCGGCGCCAACATTGGTCTCTCCAGAGATCCGTCCTGATGAAGTCCTTCTTTACCTGAGAGTGCTACTCCTTCGGTGCCCTTTTTATGGGTCTCTCCTCCATCAATCATCCGGCAATATTTAGTTAAGATATTATCTATATTATAGTATCAGTTAAAAATAGAGTCAAGTAATATTACTGTATCTTTCCAAGTATCTCCACAAACCTTGGTGTTATCTCCCTTAATGTTTCAAGGTCTTTTGTGTCAAGGTCCGAAAGCTTATCGGAAAGTGCCTCCAGGGTATCCCTCTTCTTTTGTTCAAGTAGCTGATGTGCCTTTTCAGTTGCCTCAATAATAATCATTCGCCTGTCATTAGGGTCATCGTAGCGTATTGCATAGCCTTCTGCTATAAGGTTATCAATTATCGGCGTCATATTGGGCTTTGAAATTACCAGATCCTTAGCTATTTTCGAAACAGAGCTGGGTCCATTAAAATACAAATAAAATACAACCTTCATATGAGAGGGTGGAAAGGAACAGTTCTTAAGCATCTGATTATGATTGACTATTTTACTGTTAATTGCTAAAAATAATAGAAATATCTCATTTGATAGCTTATACACATTTTCCTTGGTAAACATATCTAAAAAAGTCCTTTCTGTTGATGACAAATATCATATATTTTTAACAAGACATAACTAAAGCGATAGAGTATATATATTATTGTTCTTATAAGTAAATTAATTATACACTATTTATAACAATTATACAAACAAGATTATTATTGACACATAATAGTTATATATTTATAATTGAATAATGCACTAAATCGATATTGCATTTATTAAAGATAAAATAGATTAGAATATTAACACATTTATTGCTTTAAAAATAGAAAGGAGAATATATGGTAAAAATGGTTAAACACCTGAAGCCTCATGTAATAGCTATTATTGGAATAATAGCATTTTTACTGGTTCAGGCGCTTTCAGACTTAGCACTGCCCGACTATATGTCTAAAATCGTCAATGTGGGAATTCAACAGCAGGGTATTGAAACTTCAATTCCCGACATAATGAGAAGAAGCGAAATGGATAGGTTGTCCATTTTTATGAACAACGAGGATAAGGAGTTTTTTCATAATAACTATACCTTGCTTGATAAGTCAAATAGCTCGGATAAAGAGTTTAAGAATTACTTAAAAGATTTTCCTCTGATTAAAGACAATGACGTTTATATCCTAAAGGATATCGATGAAGAAACCAAACTGAAGCTGACAAATGTAATGAGTAAGCCTGAGTTGATGGTATATACCCTTGAAACAAAAGGATTAGCCGCATTTCAAGAGTCGGAGCAGACAGGAACTGACCAGTTCTCACAAAGTCTTTCAAAGGTGCCAAAGGATACCGATCCCTTTGAACTCTTGGCGAAAATGCCTGAAGAACAGCTGACTGCCATGCGTGATGCCATTAACAAGAAGTTTGAGACCTTACCTGAGAGTATTGTAGGTCAAGGTGCCATGGTTTACGTGAAGGGTGAGTATGAAGCACTGGGCAGGGATACCGGCAAGATGCAGTCGAATTTTATTATTCTGGCAGGTATCAAAATGCTTGCTATAGCTCTTGTGGGTATGCTTGCATCAGTTATTGTGGGCTTGTTGGCCGCAAGGGTTTCTGCAGGACTGGGAAGGACTCTCAGAAAGAATGTGTTTGAAAATGTTGTTGAATTTTCTAATAATGAGCTTGATAAATTTTCAACCTCTTCACTTATAACACGATGTAC
>JAEZIV010000139.1 GCA_023436515.1 Bacillota bacterium | reverse complement strand
GTCATATATTATCGGAATATCCAAATCTCCCAGTGGATGGCTTAATGCATCAGTGAAATTAAAATCCTTTACGTCAGAGTAACCGTCAGGTCTGCCGAAGAGTATTCCATTGCAATTTTCAAACCAGCCATTCATTTTCATCTGCCATAGGGTTCTATAAATGTCTGTTGAGTTCATCTCACAGCTCTCAAGATACCAAATAAAGCCATGCTCCTTATTCCTGTCAAGAAAGCCACGCAGATCTTCATAGGGCGTTCCAATCAGCTTACAGATTGTGTCCATACAGCCACCTATTAACCTACCGCTGAAGCTGCATTGAGTTCCTCCACCCAAGAGCTTCCACTCAACCCTTTCCGTCAGCTGATAGGGTGCTTTATAGTCCTTATCTATTTCGGGCCAGATCTTCTGATATAATTTCAGGTTACTCTGTTCAAAAGGGTTTTCACCCCCCAATAGCTTTAAGGCTTTCAACACAGACTCATCTATGGGACTACAACCAGAATCCATTGAATTGGGACCATGAAGTGTTGCAATATCACACTTGGTGGAAAATGAAAATAAAAGAGTACTGATATCAGAAAAACCCATAATCCATTTTGGAGTAAGCTTATTCAATCTGTTAAAGTCCAAGTACGGAAGCATATCCATTAGGAACTCTCCCCCCCAGGGTGGGATTATTGCCTTCACCTTGTCATTAATATATAAGGACATAAACTCTTCCGCTCTCTGCTCTGGAGTATTACTTGTCAGCTTATATGTATTTCTCACAGATTTAGTCTCAATACACTCATATCCCATTGCATTCAATTGACAGATGGCATTATCCAGCCTTTTGAGAAATATACCTCCAACTCCACTGGAAGGTGCTGTAATACCTATTAAATCACCTTTATTCAGTGCCTTTGGAAACCGCATAAGCAATCCTCCTTAATAATCTTTTCATATTTACCCCAATAAAAATCAGATGTTGACTATCACTTTTCAGATACAATAAAAAACCCGCAGAAGCACTCATAAGAGTGACTCCGCAGGGTATCTGCGTGTAGGATAATCATATCCCTATGTTGCTCGCAAAACTGCTAAACATACTCACTTTTTAGGTATTATTTCACACATTTTCCATAGAGTCAATGTTTTTTGAAATATATTTAGTCCCAAGCCTCCTATACCAATACCTGTAAACTTCAGTGAACCCTATTTTACTATATAGGTTCTCAGCAGGCTGATTTCCTACTACTACAGCGAGGTATGCTGTTTTAACTCCGAGCATCTTTGCTTCGCTTAATATTCCATCCATTATGTCTTTTCCATATCCATTTCCTCTAAAGCACTTATCTACAACTATATCAAATATGCCTATGCAATCCCTTTCAATGGCACCAAACCCGCAGCCTACGATCTGTCCATCTATATGTTTAGATACACATATTACTTTCCCATAAATGTTATCAAGAAGTCTTTTTGCTGATATTTGAGTTCCCATGTCCATGGTATTTGAGCATTTAAAATAACCATTTATCCAACTTTCATTGAATTGTGATTCAGCAACAACATCTGAAAATCCTCTATAATGGTAATTTTCAAGGTCAAGTATTCTAACTGAGGTTTCATCTAATTTTCTATAGCCTCTATCTTCAAGACGTTTATCAATATATTCGGGGTAACTCTCCTGGGTTATCTTAAATATTGTTGGTAAGTTTTTTAGTCCATATTGGATTTCACATTCATCAATCTTCTTATCCAAACTTTCTGTGGATTGGTACAATGGGCTTACAGAGTTTGCTCTTTTTGTATAACCATCGGCAAACCTTAATACCCAGCCGTCATACAAGCTTGTTTTTAATGAAGGCCATGCATTCAAGGATAATTCTTCTAAGGTCTTAATATTCATAATACTCCCCTTTTACCGCTGCCGCGGCGACACAAATATTACTGCGTGAAAAGCACGATGACCAGCTGAACGTATTTTTTCACGTTACTCCCCATTTCATAAAGCATATTTCTTAGGAAAATATATTGAATATCACTAGTATTCAAGAATATACGGCTTTCGGATGCTAAGTAGTGTTATGAGCATCAATATATTTTTGTATAATTATACATCTTAATGCATAGTTATGCAATAGGTGATATATAAAAAACCCTGAAAACCCCATCTTTTATAGGTCTATTACAAACCCCGTCTTCTTCCCCTTAATAAAACCGGCTCTTTCATAAAACCTTAGTGTAGCTTCATTTTTAGAGCTTGTCATAAGCATTACCTTGTAGCAATTATTCTCTCTTGCGATTTGAATTGCTTTGTGCAATACCTTTGTACCATATCCTTTTTTACGATAATCCTCATGGGTTACTACATTTTCGATCAAACCGTAGGACTGCAAGCCTCTAGTTAGATTTTTGATAATTGTAATATTACAGGTAGCAAGGATCATACCGTTTTCCTCTATTACAATATAGTACAGGTCTGGGGAGTTATATATTTCATTCCAGACTTGAATTAACGCTTCATCCTGGGAGACATCGGGGTCATCATGATGTAATTGTTTATAAAGGCTCATTAACTGAGGTAGTTCTTCATAACGGATCAATCTTGGCTCATTGGGAGAGGTTAATTCTTCCTCCTGCATATCCAGTATTACGGGAGCATCAGACTCAGTTGCTCTTATTAAATCCTGCTTCATAATAATCCTCCTAAACTATAAAAATTTTTTATTAATGGTGTAGCTGAATCTTCTGACTTATGTTTTTCAAATAATTTATATTTACAACTCTAAACAAGCCTCAACCGCCATCGAAAATATTGCCTCCCTTACATCAGTTCTGTCCTTCCAGCATCTTGAATACCACATCTCACAGCTGACATCATCCCCACCATATAGTATTTGACCAAAAACTACATTTCTAAATTGTGCTACTGCTATAAAGGCGGAACATTCCATTTCAACAGTCAAGCAGCCCTCGGCTTTTCTAAGATTAACTTTATTAGTTGTCTCGCGATAAAATGCATCTGTAGTCCACGTCTTTACC
>JAEZIV010000245.1 GCA_023436515.1 Bacillota bacterium | reverse complement strand
GAAGGGACCGGTGAAGATAATATATTTGTCTCCATAGAACTTTTTGAGAGTAACAAGGGTGTTATAGAATTCGTCTATTGTAGTTGGAAGTTCATTAATGCCAGCGGCTTTCAACAAGTCGAGGCGTGCTACCATGAATGTACCTATTTCTGTTGGGTACGGATATTTGTAAGGAATACCGTAAATTTCGCCTTTAGAATCTGAGCAAGCCTTCCAGGAAGCTTCATTTACACCTTTAAGGACATCCTGACCATATTTATTTAATAAATCTGTCAGAGGCATTAATGCGCCTTGGGAAAGCAGTGTTTGGAACTGAGATACTCCAACCTGAACCACATCGTAATCAGCACCGGATGCAACTTCCATAAGGAGCTTTTCGTTTGCATTCTCAGCCGGAAGTACGTTGTAGTTTACTTTATAGCCTGTCTTTTCTTCATAAACTGCTGCCATACTGTCAGTATTTGGATCAAAACTGACATTATAACCAAGATACTTAAGCGTCGGCTTTTCACCATCAAGATTTTTAGCCTCAGACGAGGTACTTGCTGTTGAAGTAGAGGCGTTACTTGGAGTTGAGCTGCTGTTCTGTCCACAACCTGCAAAGCTAGAAACAATCATCAATACCGCAATAAACATTACCAAAATCTTCTTCATATTTTCCCATCCTTTTTATTTATTTTTATTGGATTCACCAATAAATAACAATGTGGAATGAAACTTTGATTAACCCTTGACTGAGCCAATCGTAATACCTTGAACCATATACCTCTGAACAAACGGGTATAATGCAACAATAGGAATTAGTGAAAGAACAACCACTGCTGCGATAATTCCGTCAATGGAAACATTAGCGTAATTACCTGCCACAAGACGTTCAACAATTGTCTGGGTGTTACTGATAGTATTATAGGTAAACAGCTGCAAGGTCTGCATTTCAGTACTATTTGTATACATAACTGCATGGAAATAGTTATTCCAATAGTTTACCGCATACAGTAAAGATACTGTTGCCAATACCGGAGTAGACATTGGGCATACAATGGATACTAATATTCTGACATCACTTGCACCGTCAATTTTAGCCGATTCTTCAATACTTTCCGGCAACCCCTCAAAATAATTCTTAACAATGAACATATTAAAGTGGACTATAAAGAATGGTAGTATCAACGCAGCATATGTATCCATAATTCCCAAGGTACGAACCACCATATATGCAGGTACTATTCCACCAAAGAACACCATGCTGATTATGTAAAGCATAATAAAGAGCTTCCGGCCTTTAAATGAGGGCTTTGATAGCGGATATGCAGTTGTAACTGTTACAACCATACTGATTAATGTACCAATAAGTGTTACAATGATTGTGTTCTTGAGGGAGTTTAAGAACGTTGTCTCTCTGAGTACATATTCCATTGTCTCAAACTGTATACCAACGGGCCAAAACAGCACAGATCCTGATGTGACCGCCGATGCACTACTGAAGGACTTAGAAACTACATGTAAGATAGGAAGTATTGCACATAGTGCAAGAATGCTCATAATTATGTAAGAAATTACTTCCATTACCTTTTCACTTGCTTCGAGTGGTATCCCTGTTTTCTTTTTTATATACATAGTTTTCACCTCTATGACGATTTACTTTTGACTCAATTACCAAATACTCCTATGAAGCAACCTCTTGCAGACAGCGTTTGCACCAACAATTAAGATAAATGCCACTACTGAATTAAATAAACCAAGTGCAGTCCCCAAGGCAAAGTCCGACTGGCCTAAACCCATACGGTAAACATAGGTCTGGATTACGTCGGCAACATCGTATACTGTTGCATTGTAGAATACGAGAATCTGCTCAAAGCCAGTATCCAGAATATATCCCACCTTCAGGATCAGCATCAGAACGATGGTTGAAGACATTCCCGTCAATGTTATATGCCAGATTTGACGTAACTTGGATGCCCCATCAACACGGGCTGCCTCATATAGGGAGGTATCAATACCTGTAATAGCCGCCAGATAGATTACTGTATTCCAACCGATTTCCTTCCAGCCTTCAGTAAAGACCAAAAGTCCACGAAATACGCCAATATCAGAGAAAAAGCTGATTCTTTCAAAGCCTAAGAAGGATAACCCAGAGTTTACAATTCCATAGGTGCCTAGCAAGGAGTAGAAAATACCAAAGGTTACTACCCATGAAAAGAAGTATGGAACATATATTGCGGTCTGAATCAGCCTACGATAAACTCTGTTACGAATTTCATTCAACAAAATCGCACATATAATTGGAATCGGGAACAGAAACAATATTTTATATGCGTTTATAATCAAGGTATTTACAAGAACTTTGATAAAGGCTGAACTTGCGAACAATCGATCAAAATGCGCTAAACCCACCCATTCGCTTTTTGCAATTGCATCTAAGGGGTTATTACCTGCAAAAATACTGTAATCCTTAAATGCAATTGTGATACCGTATAGTGGTAAAAACTTGTAAACTATCAAAAAGAATAGTCCGGGGAGCAGCATTAAATACATGAGGTAATGATCTCTCATATATGCTCCTAGCTTAGAATGGGTTTTTATTTCGATTTTTGCTCTTGATTTTGAAGCAAACATTTTCATAGCATTATTCCTCCGAAAATTACAGAAGTAGAAACTTTACATAAGAACATTTTAAAAATGTGAAGATTATAGATCCTTGAAAGCTTTCAAAGTAAGATGTATCAATCTATGTTTAAATGTTAGCATATAAAACTTCAATATTGAATGACTCAATCTTCCGATTTCTTGTTCAAATATGTTATATTTGCATAAAAACCTGATAGTTTTGTGTCTGAAATTATTGTAATATTACTAAATAAGTCGATAAACATGTATATAGAATAATGGACTGACAGAATAAGCCAGCGATATAGCTTTTCCAGCAGTCCCTATTTAAAGTTCTACTTTTAACTAAATTGGTAATTAATATCGGCAAATCTTTGCTTTATTTTATGTTTACTAATAACTCATGTATTTCATAGGCAAAGACAGGGTAACAGTGGTACCTACGCCCAACTCCGAGCCAATAACCAGCCCACATTCATCCCCTCCAAAAAGCTTGAGCCTTTCATCAACATTTCCAAGGCCATAGCCCTTAGTGGGAGGGCTATTTTCCTGGTTTACAACCCTCTCAAGCTCCTCCTGACTCATGCCCTGACCATTGTCCTTTATAGTAATCACTAGTCTGTCGTTCTCTTCCTTTGCTTCAATGATAAGCTGTCCATCACTGCCTTCCTTGTGGAGAATTCCATGGTTGAGAGCATTTTCTACCAATGGCTGCAGAGATAATTTTGGGATAAGGCACTCCATAACCTTATCTTCTACATTTATATCAATTGTGGAAATATTACTGAACCTTTTTTGCATAATCCCTATATATGCACGGATTAGCTCCAATTCATCCTGAAGAGTAACAACCTCTCTTCCCTTGCTCAAGCTTAAGCGAAAATACTTTGAAAACGCATTGATCATCCATATGCTGTCTTTCTTACGGTCTTCCAATATCATCCACTTGATTGCATCAAGGGTATTGTAAAGAAAATGGGGATTTATTTGTGCCTGCAGAGCCTTTAACTGAAAATCACGGGCTTTAAGTTTAGCTTCATATGACTCTTCCATCAGCCTCTTTATTGTAATAACCAGATTGTTGGCATTATTCTCTAATAGTGCAAGGGATTTGTTATCCCTTTGTGAAGCAATAGTAGCAACCTGTTCCAGTCCGTCATTATTTAACACCATAATTGCTGTGTTAATTCGCTTAATTGTGTTTTCAACAATACTGGAATATATCAATATTAATGAGATTACAAATACAATTACAACAGCTATAATAAGCAGAACACGTATGAAATCAAAGGAAAAAATATCAGAACCGTAAACAGCAGACGCAGGTAGTCTCATTACCAAATACCAATTAGTTGCGTTTAATTTAGAAAATGCAACAAGATCAGCATTTTGACTTCCCCTGCCGCTCATATGTCCCGTTTCATCCGTTAACACTGTATTGAGTTCAGCGTCAGATAGCCCCTTTTTATGAATTAAGTCTGAATTGGGATGAGATATTATGACGCCGTTTGAATCCACAAGATAAATCTCCTCAGCAATGCTAATCCCTGCAGAAAAAATTTTGCTAAGCTTGTTCTCTTCTATATCTAATTGGATTATACTTGCTATCTCATTGTAATTAGTTTTACTGGATATTGTCATTCGGCAGGAAATAACATTTGTTAAGCCTTTTCCCTCATAAATTCTCGCGCCATAGGTTTTCAGCCAAACAACCCCCCTTTTGTGAGTTTCATCGGTCTGCTCTGTGAGCTCCGGGAGGGAGTAGAAGGTATCCTGCTGATTGGCATAAATCTTGCCGGCAGGTATATACAACCGTATTTTACTGATCATATGCTTTCCCTCATAGGCTGAAACAAGGGATTTTAACTCTGCATATTCACTTAACTGTGTTTCCACGTCAGTACTTCCACTTCTGATATATGGATAAGCTGTACTAAGAATAGAAAGAGAATTCTCAGATATTTGCTCGAAACGGTAATCCAAATTGTTTTTAATTTGAGTTACCGCCAATTGCATATTGTTTGAAAGCTCATTAGCTATTATATTTGCTGAATGAACCGAATAAAAATATACAATAAGGGTTAGAGGTACAACTACACTAAAAGCAAAAAGAGCTAGTGCTCTTTTTGATAAGCGCATATTACTATATATAAGTTTACTGGAAATTCTCTCACGTAACTTAAGCCGCTTCATAGACAGTCCCCTTCTACACACCGATTTTTCATGGAAAGCTATTGCTCTAAGGAGGATATTGCAATATTTCTATATTCACTAGGCGAGATTCCTGTATATTTCTTAAACAGTCGAGAGAAATAGCTTGGTGATAGATAACCAACCTCATAGCATACATCATAAAGTTTAATGTAGGGGTCTGATAAGAGCTTTTTTGCTTTTTCCAGCCGGGTTAATGTCAAATAATCATTTATTGTTGTTCCTGTAACCTGCTTAAACAACACACATAAGTAAGTAGGCGTCAAATATACATCCTTTGCTAATGTAGTTATTGAAATCTGCTCCTTGCAGCGTTCCTCAATAGTTTTCCTCACCTGATTGATGATTGTATGGGAATAGGTTTTGCTCATGCTTCCCATGAGGGCAGCTACCTCAAAATAAAGTTTCTGAATCAACAGACACTGTTCATCAAACCCTCCGCAGCAAAGAAATCTATCTAAAATCCTGCGTTGATTTGAATAATCACTTTTTTTGTTTATTTTAACATCCGTTACTATTCTTGTCGGAAGAAGCAGTAAAAATATCATCAAATTCTGCTCTTCATCACTATTAAATTTATCTCGTATAATGGTGAAAAGCTCCTCAAGCACTTTCGATACCTGTACGGTATCTCCACTGCTCAAACATTCCTGTATATTTTTTTCAGCGTCCTCCTTGAAAGCCTTCAGGGTTTCGTCCATTTCATATTTATCTACAGATATTGCCAGTGCGTCATCAAGGAGATACCTTTTGCTTATGGCATTGGAGGCATTTTCATAGGAGGTTTTTATGTTTTCAAGACCCTTAAATCTGTCACTGATACCTATTGACACCTTGAGCTTCATACCCTTGAGACACTTGTTGATGTCCTCGGATACTTGAAGAAGAGTTTCCTCATATTCATCCTCATACAAGGATAATATCATTACATACTCTCCCTGTTTGTTCTCAAAGCAAATAGTATCACTATACTGCTTTCCAACTTCAGTACATTCGTTTTGAATCTGTAGAGATAAAAGCTGACGCTGGCGCTCCGACAAGACATGTAAAGTACTGTAAACCCGCTGTATCTGCACCACAAGTACGCAGTAGTACAATTCGTCACTCAAAGGAATATTTAGAAATTCTATTCGCTCCTTCAGTATAACCGGATTTTCGAAATCATCCCTAATCATTGTAATAAAAAAGCGCTCCTGCAAAAGTGGAATACTCTGATTTAAGAGATTTTCCATATCCGCTATGGTTTTTTTACTCTGCTTTTCAGAATTCATAGTATTTACCACACGACTGACCGTCTCTTCAAGCTCGTCTAAATCAACCGACTTGAGAATATAGTCCACGGCCTCAACCTTGAGTGCCTTTTTCAGGTAAATTACATCATCATGTCCACTAATGAAAATGATCTTTGTATCGGGATAATGCTCTCTTAAATTCTTCGCCAGGGTTATACCGTCCATATACGGCATAAGCACATCAGTGAGCACAAGATCCACGGGATTATCCTTCACAAAATGAAAGGCCTTCTGACCATCAGACAGGTCGGCTATTATTTCAATATTATGAGCCTTCCAATCAAAGTGTTTTCTTAGACCTTGACGTACTAAATCTTCATCATCAACAATAATAGCTTTATACATATTTTCCCCCACCTGATAACAGTTAATATTTAAGTTATACGTCATATATATCGCAATGAGCTTTGTTTAATTTGCATAATCTATATAAATCCTATGCCCCGAAATGGGCTAGTTCTTTGGAAGCCATGCCTTGCCTGATGTAATACCAAGTGATGATTTGAATTTTTATCATAAATACATATACACCCTTTGCTATTGATCTTAGATGTACGAAGGTGCTCTATGTGGAAGTATACCACAGAAGTTTGGGAACCAACAAGTTTATTTGTTAACATAAACAACAACAAAGTTAACCTATTCTGCACAATTATAAAACTTTTTACATAAACTTGAAATTACCTAAACTATTAATAGATTAAATAATGTACTATTTGTTTAAAAACTATAACTATCTTTCACTCCTTTTTGTGTTCTGTTGACTTGAAAGCACCACATGCTATATTTAAAGTAATTCAGTTTCCTTTTATCAGTTATTTAAAAGCAAAAGGCTGATTCCAATTCTTACCCAGCTGTTTTTGAAATGATTTTCACTAAATGTAAAATGTTATTTAATTTGTTAACATAAACTATTCAAACTTCAGGAGGCTGGCATGGGTGAACTTCAATATACCAAAACTATTAAAACAATAATTGAAACGGGCGTCCTTGTTATTGGAGGTGGAACTGCAGGCTTTGGAGCAGCAGTAGCAGCAGCACGCAACGGTGCCGATACACTCTTAATTGAACGCTTAAGTATGCTGGGTGGCATGGCAACATCAGGCTTGGTAGGTCCATTTATGACCTGCTATGACAATGATGCTGAGGAGCAATTGGTAAAGGGCATTTTTGATGAACTATGCGTAAGAACTGAGGCACGGGGAGGTGCTATTCATCCCTCCAAGGTAGAGGGTATGACATCCTACTCTTCATACTATATGGCAAGCCATAGACATGTCACACCCTATCAGTCCGAGGTGCTTGCAGTTGTAATGGAAGAAATGCTCGAGGAAGCCGAAGTGAAAACACTCTACAATGTTCAGGTTTCTGACTGTGTTATCAGCAATGGAAAGATAGATTATGTAATAGTTAATATGAAGGAAGGTATTGCAGCTATCCGTGCAAAGCTATACATAGACTGCACAGGAGATGCTGATGTGGCCTATTTTGCCGGGGTCCCTACCTGGCTTGGCAAAAAAGAAACCGGAGTTATGCAGCCCACTACTCTCTTCTTTGAGGTTGGTAATATTGACCGTGAGAAATTTATAGGTGAGCTTGAAGCCAATAAGTCCAAGCTTGACAACCACACTGCCAATTGCTTTGCAGACTATGTTGAAAAAGCCAAGCAAAAGGGCGACTGGACTCTTGACCGCAATGAATTAGGTAATTATGAGCAGAATATCCCCGGGAGATGGAAGATTAATACAACCCGTATAGCACACATTGATGCTACCAAAACCTCTGATGTAACTAAAGCTCTTATAGAAGGCAGACGTCAGGTGCAGGAGGTTGTTGCCTTTATGAAAAAGTACCTTCCCGGCTGTGAGAATATTCAGCTCATTCAGGTAGCTACTGCCCTGGGGGTTCGTGAAACCAGACATATCGTCGGAAAGTACGAGCTTACAGCGGAAGACATACTGTCGCGTAAACATTTTGATGATGCAATATGCACCTTCGGGTATGCCATTGACGTTCACAATTCAACCGGGGGCGGCGTCACCTTTACCTGTGTTGATAAATATTACACTATACCCTATCGCTGTCTTATACCTGTGAACTGCGACAATATGCTGGTTGCAGGGCGAAGTATATGTGGCTCCTCGGAAGCCGCTGCAAGCTATCGGGTTATGCCTGCTTGTATAGCAATAGGCCAGGCGGCGGGTACTGCAGCTGCAATAGCACTAAATAGTGGAGTCCGTCCGGAGGATGTGGATTTATCCTTGCTTAGAAGTACTCTTATTGAGCAGGGTGCAGTCATCAAAGATTAATTCCCTCCCCAACAACAAATATTTATAGCAAATTCAATCATATGTAAACTAAGATGTTGTTTCAAATAATATAACAAATTGACGAGGAGAAAAACTATGAAGACCCTACAGAAAAAGTATGATGTGGTTGTCATTGGCGGTGGTCCGGGTGGTATCCCTGCAGCGATTGCGGCAAGCAGAAATGGTGCAAAAGTACTTCTGGTTGAAAAGAATGGATATCTCGGAGGTAATTTAACAATAGGTTTGCCTCTATTAGGCTATCTGGACAAGGACGGTAAGACTGTAACAGCCGGTATTGCCCAGGAGCTTGTTGATGAGCTAAAAAAACGTAATGCTTGTACTGATCATTACCCCTGTCCAATGCACAATTCTGTAACACTATACGACCATGAGCTTTTTAAGGTTGTTGCATTTGAAATGTGTCTCAATGCAGGTGTTGAAATGCTGCTGCATACTGAGATTATCGAGACCAACGTAGAAAATGGCAGGATTAATACCGTTACATTGTTTGGAAAGGGCTACTATATAGAGGTTGAGGCAAACGTCTTTATTGATGCCACCGGGGATGGCGACATGGGCTATCTGGCCGGTGCTACCTATAATATGGGTCAAAGAGATACCGGTGCTCTGCAGCCTCCAACTCTGATGTTTACTTTAGGTAACGTTGATACAGACAAGACAATAGATTATATTGCAAGTGATCCTGAACAAATGCGCTTATGCGAAACTATCGAGTGTGACTTTGAAAAATACAATGCTGATTTTTTCCGTTCAAACCCACACCATGTTATGGTAGGACTACGCAAGCTCTTCCTGGAGCTGAAAGCGAGAGGTGAACTGCCTGTTGATCGTGATACTCTTATATACATAAAAAGCCTTATACCAGGAGAGGTACACATTAATTCTACTCGCCACCTGGGTATAAACGGCAGTGATGTGATGGATCTGACTCGTGCTGAAATTGAAGGACATCTGCAGATTCCAAAGCTGGTGGAAACACTCAAGAAATATGTTCCCGGATTTGAAAACTGTTATATAACTCAAATATACCCATCCATGGGCATTCGTGAAACACGCCGCTTCACAGGCCTTTGTGAACTGACCGAAGACAAGATAATGATAGGTGATGTACCTGAAGATACTGTAGCACTGGGATCCTACATCATTGATATTCATGAGGGTAACGGTGCCGGTACTATTGTTAAACGCATTAAGCCCTATGGTATTCCATACGGCTGTACAGTAAGCAAGGATATTGCCAATCTCATGCTCAGCGGCAGATGTGCTTCACTTGACGCAGTAGTTATGAGCTCAGCAAGGGTTATGCCTACCTGCATGGCCATTGGAGAAGCTGCCGGTGTCGGTGCAGCACTTGCTGTTAAAGAGAATATCCTTCCATCTGAAGTGGATGTGAAGGAAGTTCGCCACATCCTTCGCAATTCCAATGTAATACTTGAGCCTGCTGAATAAGTATCCGCTCATCAGCAGGGTAACTTTTGCTAGATATGTGTCTATTTGTGTACGCGCTAAGTATCTTATCATTACTATTTGTGTCGCAGGAGTAGCGGCGAAATGGAGGTTAATATGAAACATGGTATTTATTACGCATATTGGGAGAAGGAATGGGAAGCTGACTATAAATATTATATTAAGAAGGCTGCAAAGCTTGGTTTTGATATACTCGAAATAGCAGCCTCACCCATACCCTTTTATAGTGAGAATCAGATCAAAGAACTCAGAGCATGCGCCAGTGGAAATGGAATTACCCTTACGGTAGGTCATGGACCCAATGCAGAGCAAAACCTCTCTTCTCCTGATCCTATAGTTCGCAAAAACGCTAAAGCTTTTTATACTGATTTACTCCAAAGGCTTTACAAGCTGGACGTCCATTTAATCGGTGGGGCTATATATTCCTACTGGCCTGTGGATTATACCAAGACCATTGACAAAAAGGGAGATTGGGAACGCAGCGTGGAAAGTGTTCGGGAGGTAGCCAAGGTGGCTGAAGCCTGTGGGGTGGATTTCTGCCTTGAGGTGCTTAATAGGTTTGAAAATTACTTGATAAACACATCACAAGAAGGCGTCGATTTTGTAAAAGAGGTTGGACATAACAGTGTAAAGGTAATGCTTGATACCTTCCATATGAATATTGAAGAAGATAGTATAGGCGGAGCTATAAGGACTGCCGGACCATATTTGGGGCATTTGCACACCGGAGAATGCAATCGTAAGGTCCCCGGCAGAGGAAGAACTCCATGGAATGAAATTGGTGAGGCACTTGCTGATATAGCTTATACCGGCAGCGTGGTTATGGAGCCCTTTGTTAAAATGGGAGGAACTGTGGGCTCAAACATAAAGGTTTGGCGCGATCTTAGCAATGGGGCAGATGAAGCAACCCTCGACAGAGAAGCACAGGCGGCGCTTGAATTTTCTAGATATATACTTGAAAACCGCAAGCTGTAGCATTCCTCTATTTGTTTTTTGCGATACATGGATTAACACATCAGGCTAAAGTTTTGTATAGTCGGCGCTGTCACAAATGACAGCGCTTTCTATGTAACATGGACTGATCTGATGCAAAGGAGTCATTATATTCC
>JAEZIV010000017.1 GCA_023436515.1 Bacillota bacterium | reverse complement strand
GAGCTTGGGTATTTAACAAACAATATGCTGGGACAGCTTGAGGATTCCTATGAGGAACTGAGATTAATTAAAGAGAGATTTAGAATCACACTTGAAGCAACCACTGACGGCTACATTGATTGCGATCTCTTAACAAACGAAGTATATGTCAGCAGCTCCTGGCTTGAAATCATGGGGTACGCTGAGATCCAGGGGCCAGTGAGCTTAAGCCAATGCATTAACACCGTTGCTGAAAAAGAAGACAGAGAAAAGCTCCAGAGCATTCTGGAGGATTGCAGAAATAAAAAGACAGACATTTTAAAAATAGAAATGAGAATAGCCAAGAGGTCAGGTGAGATTGTCTGGATAATAATGAGGGGGAAGGTTGTCCAATATGGAGAGGATGGGCAGCCCCAGCGCTTTATATGCACTCTTTCAGATATTACAGAGCGAAAAAATTTAGAGGATAAGTCAATGTTCCTAAGTCAGACGGATATGGTAACAGGCCTAAAAAACCGTGCATATCTTGAAGAACTAATGAGCAAAACCGAAAAACTTGCCGGAGAGTATACCTGGATCATAATGGGTGATGTTAATGGACTGAAGCTGATAAATGACAGCTTTGGGCATACCGAGGGAGATAGGCTTCTAAAAACTATTGGCAATATACTTAGAGATTGCTGTTCAAAGGATGATGTACCGGCTCGTTGGGGGGGAGACGAGTTTGTAGTATACGTAAGGAATAAAAGTGAGGAATATGTCCAAAACCTTATCAACTGTATTACAGAAGCCTGTGAAAGGGCGAAAAACAGCCCCATCAAGGTAAGCATTACTCTTGGATACGCAAACAGAGGTGCTGACATGAAATCCTTAAATGCTGTTTTGAAAAGAGCTGAAGAAGGTATGTATCGGCACAAGCTTTTAGAGAGCCGAAGCACAAGAAGCAGCATTATTGCTTCCTTGGAACAGACCTTGCATGAGAAGCATATAGAAACCCTTGAGCACACAAAGAGAATAAGAAAAATGTGTGTAAAGGTAGGTAACCGAATGGGGCTTTCCCATGAGGAAATGGATGAGTTGGTTCTCTTGGGGGCTCTGCATGATATAGGCAAAATAGGTATACCCGAATCTATCCTAATGAAGCCGGGTCCTTTGACAGAAGAGGAATGGAGTGTTATGAAAAAGCATACGGAAATCGGATATAGAATAGCCGCTGCAACGCCTGAATTGGCTCATATTGCGGACGAGATTCTCTATCATCACGAGCGATATGATGGGACGGGTTATCCTCATGGCTTGGCGGGAAAGAGTATACCAAAGCTGGCAAGTGTTATTTCTATTGTTGATTCCTTTGATGTTATGACTCATGAAAGGGTATATAAAGAAATGGTTTCTGTAGAGGAGGCTGTGAAGGAGCTTTATCGCTGCTCCGGAAAGCAGTTTGATCCAGAAATTGTTGAGATGTTTATAGCTTCCTTAAAGCTTGATACGGATAAGTCAACTTAGCCATAAAAATGCCTATAAATATATATTCTAAATAATTAATTATGCATCTTGTCAATCCGACAAATTGTGATAAAATATTTCTGTGTTTCTGTAATATAATTTTTTCACCACCATATTCCCATTTTTTTGTTGAATAATGAGACAATTAATGGATAATATAAAACGGGGAAAAGATTTTGTTACTATTATTCGCTGCAAAGCGGCGAGACAGGAGGATGGTATGAATTTTTTTGAAAGGTATTTCAAGTTAAAGGAAAATGGAACCAATGTAAGGACAGAGGCAATTGCAGGGTTAACAACCTTCTTTACAATGGCTTACATCATTTTTGTAAATCCTTCGATTTTGGGTCAAACAGGAATTCCAAAGGGTGGGGTTTATGTTGCTACAATTCTTGCAGCAGTTATAGGTACCTTGGTTATGGGGTTGTTTGCAAACGTTCCCTATGCACAGGCACCGGGTATGGGGTTAAATGCATTCTTTACCTTCACTGTATGCTTCGGACTCGGTTACACCTGGCAACAAGCTTTAGCAATGGTTTTTATATGCGGTATTATTAATATTGTTATAACTGTAACACAAGTAAGAAAATCTATTATCAAGGCAATCCCTGAATCACTCCAGCTAGCGATTGGCGGAGGTATTGGTCTCTTTATAGCTTACATAGGCTTCAAAGATGCAGGATTTTTAAAGTTTACTTCTGAGGGAAAAGCCTGGTCACCACTAACAATAATTGGTCTTGGTGGAGATTCTGTAACAAAGATCAGCGATACTGTACAGTCCTCAACAGCAGCAACAGCCGTTGCCGAGGGTTCTACTGTGGTACCTGCCCTTGTAAACTTTTCAAGTCATACAGCGCAGCTAGCCTTGATAGGACTTGTCATTACAGTAGTACTGATGGTCTTGAAGGTTAAGGGTGCTATCCTTTGGGGAATCCTGGCAAGCACATTGATAGGAATACCTATGGGTGTTACCTCACTGTCAACAGATACTCCTTATAAAGTTTCGGATATTTCTCAGACATTCTTTGCTCTAGATTTTGGGGGTCTTTTCAGTGATCCGGCAAAATTGGGAATAGTATTGGTAACAATTCTGGCCTTCAGCTTATCTGATACCTTTGATACTATCGGAACCTTCATTGGAACCGGCAGAAAGAGCGGAATCTTTGATGATAAGGATGAGGCAGAGCTTTTTGCAGGAAAGGGCTTTAAATCCAAAATGGACAAAGCGCTTTTTGCTGATGCGACAGCTACATCAATTGGTGCTCTATTGGGAACCTCAAACACCACTACCTATGTTGAGAGTGCTGCGGGTATCGGTTCAGGAGGAAGAACAGGACTGACCTCAGTTTTCACAGCAATATTGTTTGCTGTTTGCCTTGTGTTCGCTCCAGTGGCAGGAATAATTCCAAGTGCGGCAACTGCTCCGGCATTAATAATTGTTGGTATTCTTATGATGGCTTCCTTTGCTAAGATTAAGTGGGTAGATTTTGATGAAGCTTTGGCTGCTTTCTTCACCGCAGTAGTAATGCCTTTCTCCTATAGCATATCAAACGGTATAGCTGCAGGATTTATATTCTACGTAGTTATGAAAATAACTAAGGGCAAGGCAAAGGAAATTCATCCGATAATGTATGTTGTAACAGGCTTGTTTATTATTAACTTTATATTAGCGGCGGTTATGAAGCTTTAGGCTTTTATGGACATAAAACCTCTGAGGTGACCGATTATTCCGGCTATCTCAGAGGTTTTTCTATGCCTTGCTATGGACAGAGGGTACAATGTGTTTGTTATGGTTTAAGCAATAAGGATAAGAATTGGTGTCGGGTAATCAGCAATTCTGCCGAATTTAATTTCTTACAAAAAATCAAGACATGCAATTCAAAACAGGTGACACTTCGTTTTTTCTTGCGGATTTCATATTGTATTTAATTTTAAACATCATGCTGATACTCGCAAACCTCATATAATCATAGCTAAACATACATAGAATGCAATAATTATGTTATGTATGAAAGTAAATACATGAAATTCAAGAAATTTCAAGTTGCATATTCATTGTTAAATTTTTTTATTTAGTACAAAAGGCTGTTGAAATTTATGGTTTACTATGTTAAGATTGTTAGTGAAAAAATTAACTAAATCTATTGCTTACCAAACTGAACCATTAAAAGGTACTTGGCATGCAGGATTATTAATTTTAGTGGTTCAGTTAATCTGAATAGTAAAATGTATATGGCTTGAGGAATTACTAATAATTTTAGATTTTATCGTGCAAAATATCATAGGCAGTTTTTATGAAGCACCAAAAATAAAATTTCGCAAGCATTGCACAGAATACTACTCATTAGCAGCAGTATATTTTTATAAATTGAAGGGAGAATTATGATGACTACGAACAAGAAATTGCAAGCGTGGGTAAAAGAAGTGGCTGACTTGTGTCAACCAGACCAGATTTACTGGTGTGACGGTTCTCAGGAAGAGAACGATAGACTGATCAAGGAATTAGTTGATGCAGGACTGGCTAAGCCTTTGAATCCAGAAAAGCGTCCTGGATGTTATGCATTTAACAGTGATCCATCTGACGTTGCTCGTGTTGAGGACAGAACATATATAGCTTCCAAAAACAAGGAAGATGCAGGACCAACAAACAACTGGGTAGACCCAAATGAATTAAAGGAAACAATGAAGGGCTTATACAAGGGTTGTATGAAGGGAAGAACTATGTATGTTATTCCTTTCTCAATGGGACCTATAGGTTCAGACATAGCTAAGATCGGTGTTGAAATTTCCGACAGTGCTTACGTTGTTATCAATATGCGTATCATGACTCGTATAGGTAAGAAGGTATTGGACGTTCTCGGAGATGGAGATTTCGTACCATGCTTGCACTCAGTTGGTGCTCCTCTTGCTGAAGGTGAGAAGGATACTAAATGGCCATGTGCTCCAATTGAAAGCAAATACATCAGTCATTTCCCAGAAGAAAGAACAATCTGGTCCTACGGTTCAGGTTACGGCGGAAACGCTCTTCTCGGAAAGAAGTGCTTCGCTCTTCGTATAGCATCTGCTATAGCTCGTGAAGAAGGCTGGCTTGCAGAACATATGCTTATCTTAAAGCTCACAGACCCTAAGGGTAATGTAAAATACATCGCAGGTGCTTTCCCAAGTGCATGTGGAAAAACTAACCTGGCTATGTTGGTTCCAACAATTCCAGGCTGGAAGGTTGAAACTATCGGTGACGATATAGCTTGGATGAAGTTTGGTAAGGATGGCAGATTGTATGCTATCAATCCTGAAGCTGGTTTCTTTGGAGTTGCTCCTGGAACCTCAATGGATTCAAACCCAAATGCTATGCTCAGTATCACTAAGAACACTATATTCACTAACGTTGGTTTAACTGATGATGGGGATGTATGGTGGGAAGGTATGGGAGTTGCTGCTCCAGATCACTTAATTGACTGGAAGGGTAAGGATTGGACTCCTGGAACTGATGCTCAGGCTGCTCATCCAAATGCTCGATTCACAGCTCCTGCAGCACAGTGTCCGGTTGTAGCTCCTGAGTGGGAAGATCCTGCTGGAGTGCCAATATCAGCTATCTTGATAGGTGGACGTCGTCCAAGCACTAATCCATTGGTTCATGAAAGCTTTGACTGGAAGCACGGCGTGTTCCTCGGATCTATCATGGGTTCAGAAATCACTGCTGCTGCTATTTCAGACAAAATTGGTCAGGTTCGTCGTGATCCGTTTGCAATGCTTCCATTCATCGGATACAATGTATGTGACTATTTACAGCACTGGTTGGATATCGGAGGAGCTACTACTGAAGATAAGCTTCCAAAGATATTCTATGTTAACTGGTTCCGTAAGGATAAGAATGGCAAGTGGTTATGGCCAGGCTACGGGGAAAACAGCCGTGTTCTCAAGTGGGTATGTGAAAGAGTATCCGGAGAAGGTAAAGCTGTTAAGACTGAAATGGGTTACATGCCGACTGAAGATGCTATTGATACTGCCGGACTTGATATTTCAGCTGAAGAAATGGCTGAACTCCTCAAGGTTAACAAGGCTGAATGGCTCCAGGAAGTTGAATCAGTTAAAGAGCATTATGCTAAATACGGCAGCAAGTTGCCTGCTGAATTAGCTAATCAGTTATCAGCTCTCGAAGCTAGATTGAAGGCTTAATAATAAAATAAGTAATTTTAAAACCCTGTCAGATTTCTGACAGGGTTTTTTATCGATTATATATTCGCATACCCAGTAAGCACAGCGTACATATGATAGTTATTGCAGTAAACATAAATAATAATGTACATCATTATAAAGTAACTTGCTTAGAAGGCAATCATAATGGGTATAGATAAATAGGATATTCAAACTAATCTATTGGAGGAATATTATTGCAATATTTTCTACTGTTTTTGGAGGGAATAATAACCTTTGTTTCTCCATGTATGCTGCCAATGCTGCCTATATATCTTGTATATTTTGCGGGTGGTAAAAATGGGGATAAGACAACCAGAGCCTTAATAAACTCAATGGGCTTTGTGCTTGGCTTTACAGTCATGTTTATATTACTGGGGGCCTTTGCCGCTGCAGTAGGTGGATTCTTAAAGGACTATAGTCATATTCTGAACATTGTAAGCGGAGCAATTGTAGTCATATTTGGGTTGAGTTATCTAAACATTATTAGCCTTAAGCTTGGACTTCTAAATTCGGAACAAGCTTCCCCAAAGGTTGAGAATTTAAGGTTTTTGTCGTCCTTTGTATTTGGGGTTATCTTTTCAATAAGCTGGACACCATGCGTAGGAGCGTTTTTAGGCTCCGCACTTATGCAGGCGGGGCAGCAGGGTGATATTATAAAGGGTATAGTTATGTTGTTGTTTTATTCAATAGGTCTGGGTATTCCCTTTGTTATCAGTGCTATTTTGATTCATAGGCTGAAAACGGTATTTGACCTGGTAAAAAAGCATTACCGAGTCATAAATATTGTTTCTGGATTATTTTTAATTTTAATAGGAATAATGATGATGACGGGTACCTTAGGATACTTTTTATCCATACTAAGCCAATAGAAATATACTTTACATAGCTATTCCAGCAGCTTGGCGTACCACTGTGTAAGTATGAATTTTGTTAATAAGCGGAGGCATTTATGAATAGCAAAACTAAAACCCTTTTAGGGATAGCGGCATTGGTCCTTCTGATTGTAATTGCATATATTGCATACGAT
>JAEZIV010000406.1 GCA_023436515.1 Bacillota bacterium | reverse complement strand
ATTCAGGGAAGGGATTTGTTCTGATAAGTCTCTTATAAGCTTCCTTCCATTGTCCTTTGAAAATCAGGTCATTCCACTCGGGAATCAGATTGTGTACAGGGCAACCGGCTGCCATACCGTTTAATAGTACTCCGCCATGACAGAAGGGGATACCGCAGTTCATGCATCTTGCAGCCTGAGTTTTAATCACTTCAGGATCACGTTCTATGCGGATCTCGTCCCAGTCTCCGATTCTTTCTTCCGGGGCCCTTTTCTTCGGATCTATTCTTTCATACTCTAAAAATCCAGTAGCTTTACCCATACTATCCTCCATAACTATGCCATACAAAACATGCAAAAATTCACTATTTTTTTAAGCTTTCTTCGAATGCCACCATTAAGGCCTCGTCTCCTGCATATCCTTGCTGGTGGGCATTTTCAATATTCTCAAGCATTTTTTTGTAATCCTTTGGTATAACCTTTGTAAATCTTTGTGCGTAGCTCTTCCAATCTGCCAGAACTCTAGCACCCATAGGACTGCCTGTATACGAAACATGCTTTTCGAGCATTTCTTTGATACTTGCCAGCTCTGCAGCATTTTCTATTTTTTCAAGCAATACCATAGATTTGTTGCAATACTCCTGATCAAAGTCAAGAACATATGCTATACCGCCTGACATACCTGCCGCAAAGTTTCTGCCTATTCTGCCAAGAATAACTACTCTTCCGCCGGTCATGTATTCACAGCCATGATCTCCCACACCTTCAACAACTGCCTTGATGCCACTGTTTCTTACACAGAATCTTTCACCGGCTATACCATTTATATATGCTTCACCCTCGGTAGCACCATAGAAAGCAACATTACCAATCAGTATGTTTTTTTCAGGCTCAAAGTCTGAGGTCTTTGGAGGATATACTATTATCTTTCCTCCTGATAAACCCTTACCAATATAGTCATTTGAGTCCCCTTCCAGTTCAAGCGTCATACCCTTTGGAATAAAGGCTCCGAAGCTCTGTCCCGCTGACCCCACAAAGCTAAGCTTGATGGTATCTTCAGGCAGACCCAGCTCACCGTACTTTTTAGATATCTCACTACCGATAACAGTCCCCACTACTCTGTCAACATTTTCAATCTTGAGCTTTGCTCTGATTGGCTTCTTTTGATCCAGCGCAGGCTTGCACATTCTCAAAAGCTTCTTAATGCCCAGCGACTTATCCATCATGTGGTTCTGTTCCTGCATGTTGTATCTTCCCACATCTGCTCCTGCATATGGCTGGTAGAGTATTGCTGACAAATCAAGGTGAGATGCCTTCCAATGCTTTATTGAATCCTTGGCTTTAAGTCTGTCGGTACGTCCAACCATTTCGTTTATAGACCTAAAACCTAGTTTTGCCATTATTTCACGCATTTCCTGAGCAATAAATCTCATGAAGTTTTCCACATATTCCGGCTTCCCGGAGAAGTACTTTCTAAGTCTCTCGTCCTGAGTAGCTATACCTACGGGACATGTATTGAGATTACAAACTCTCATCATTACGCATCCAAGAACTATGAGGGGTGTAGTAGCAAAGCCGAACTCTTCAGCTCCGAGCAATGCAGCCACCACAACATCCTTACCTGAAAGGAGCTTTCCGTCAGTTTCAAGTACAACTCTGTCTCTAAGCTTGTTGAGAACCAAGGTCTGATGAGTTTCTGCAAGTCCAAGCTCCCATGGCAGACCGGCATTTTTAATACTTGTCCACGGTGACGCACCTGTTCCACCGTCATATCCGCTGATAAGAATTACATCGGCCTTGCCCTTTGCCACACCTGCTGCAATAGTACCGACTCCAACCTCAGAAACAAGCTTGACATTGATTCTTGCCTGTCTGTTGGCATTCTTAAGGTCATGGATAAGCTCCGCCAGATCTTCTATTGAATAGATATCATGATGGGGTGGAGGTGATATCAGGTCAACACCAGGTGTGGAATGTCTTACCTTTGCAATTTCAGGATAAACCTTTCCTCCAGGCAGCTGTCCGCCTTCACCGGGCTTTGCACCCTGAGCCATCTTTATCTGTATCTCCACAGCATTAGCCAGATAGTTACTGGTAACACCAAAACGACCTGAAGCTACCTGTTTTATGGCACTCTTTTTGGAGTCACCGTTTTCCATAACTTTAAATCTTTCGGGATCTTCTCCACCTTCACCGGTATTGCTCTTTCCCCCCAGCCTGTTCATGGCTATAGCCAGACATTCGTGGGCTTCCTTACTTATTGAACCGTAGGACATGGCACCTGTCTTAAATCTCTTTACAATTGAGTCAACAGATTCCACTTCCTCAACCGGTATAGTGTCACCTATATTATAGTTAAACTCTAAAATGCTTCTTAATGTAATTATTTCCTCTTCATTAATCTTTTTGGAATACTTCTTAAAGAGCTGATAATCACCTTCTCTACAAGCCTTCTGAAGCATATAAATTGTTTCAGGGTTGTACATGTGAACTTCTCCGTCATCTTTCGACTGGAAGGTTCCACCCACCTCAAGTGTTTCGCTGTATGGCGACCCCACATAGGCACTTTCATGCCTCATCTGATTCTCCATAGCTATTTCATTGATTCCGATACCTTCAAGCCTGGATGGGGTGAGGGTGAAGTATTTGTCTATAAGCTCTCTTCCGAGTCCAACGGCTTCAAATATCTGAGCTCCATGATAGCTGCGTATAGTCGAAATACCCATCTTCGTAAGCACCTTTAGAACTCCCTTGACAGTACCCTTTATGAAGTTCTTCTTAGCCTCCTCATAGGACATTGAGCCCAATAAGCCCTTTTCTGAAAGGTCTCTTATGGTTTCATAAGCAAGATAGGGATTTATAGCTGTTACACCATAGCCTATAAGAGTACAGAAATGGTGTACTTCTCTGGGTTCTGCCGACTCAAGCACTATACCTACACTTGTTCTGATCTCTCTTCTTATAAGATGATGATGGAGTCCTGAAGAGGCTAGTAATGCAGGAACTGCTGCATTGTCCTCATCAACTCCCCTATCGGACAATACAATAAGATTGTATCCCTCACTGATAGCTTTATCTGCTTCCTTGAATATTCTCTTAACAGCCTTTTCCATTGCTGCTGTACCTTCAGATACTTTATAAAGCATTGAAATTGTAACAGCCTTGAACTTATCATTATTTAAATTCTTCAAGGTATTTAATTGATCATTGGTTAAGATAGGATGCTCCAGAAAAATACTTGCTGTTTTTTCCTGATCAGGCTCAAGGAGATTTCCTGCGGTACCAAGTAAAATACTGCTTGAAGTTACTATTTCTTCTCTTATTCCATCAATAGGCGGATTTGTAACCTGGGCAAAAAGCTGTTTAAAGTACATGTATAACATCTGGGGTTTTTCTGATAATACGGCCAGAGGTGTGTCCATACCCATTGCTCCTACCGGGTCATTTGCTGAAGTCGCCATAGGCATAATGTACTTATACACATCCTCATAGGTATATCCGAAAGCCTTTTGCTGTTGTAGCAGGTCTTCTCTTACTTTCTCCTCTTCTACCTTTGAAACAGCAAAATCACTCAAATTGAATACATGCTTCTTTACCCATTCGCCGTAAGGATGCATTTTTGAAACACTTTCCTTTATCTCCTCGTCAGAAATAATTCTCTGGGCTTTTGTATCTATTAAAAGCATTCTGCCCGGCTCAAGTCTTCCCTTATACTTAACATTCTCCGGCTTGATATCTACGACTCCAACCTCAGATGCCAGTATAACCTTGCCATCCTTTGTTTCATAATACCTGGACGGACGAAGACCATTTCTGTCCAGCATACCGCCTATTACCTCACCATCTGTAAAGGCCATTGCTGCCGGTCCGTCCCATGGCTCCATAATAAAGTTCTGGAATTCATAGAAATCCTTTTTGGTTTTGGACATGAGCTCATTTTTTTCCCAAGGCTCTGGAATCATCATCAATATAGCCTGAGGAAGTGGTTTTCCTGTAAGGTACATAAATTCCAGGCTGTTATCAAACATGGAGGAGTCACTACCCGACTCATCAACAATGGGATATATCTTGTTGATATCGTCAAACAGGTCGGAATCCATACATTTCTGTCGGGCTTTCATCCAATTGACATTACCTCTGATTGTATTTATCTCACCGTTATGTACCAGATACCTGTTGGGATGTGCTCTTTCCCAACTGGGGAAGGTGTTTGTGCTGAACCTTGAGTGAACCATTGCCAGTGCAGATACAAAGTCAAGATCCGATAGATCCAGATAAAAATTCCTCAACTGTTCTGCAGTGAGCATACCTTTATAAACGATGGTCTTTGAGGATAAGCTGGCTATATAGAAAATGCTTCCCTTATCTTCACACATTGGTCCAATCACTTTTTCAGACCTTTTTCTGATGGTATACAGCTTTCTTTCAAAAGCCATATCATCAGTTATATCAGGTGCTTTTTCAATAAACACCTGAATAAATCTGGGCATAACAGATTTTGCACTCTCCCCTATTGTAGTCTTGTCAATGGGGACTTCTCTCCAGCCAAGTATTTTCTGGCCTTCCTCTTGAACTATCTGTTCAAAGGCTGATATCTGCGTCTGTCTGAAATTATCATACTTATGAGCAAAAATCATTCCTACGCCATAGTTTCCTTTTTCAGGTAGCTCAAACCCTAAAACCTCACATTCTCTCTTGAAAAAGTCATGAGGAATCTGAACCAATATTCCGGCTCCGTCACCGGTGTTTTCGTCTGCTCCGCTGGCTCCTCTGTGATTTAAGTTTTCCAGTACAGTCAAAGCGTCAGCAACGATATCGTGGGATTTTTCACCTTTTATATTTACAACAAATCCCATCCCGCATGCGTCATGCTCTAATGCAGGGTCATATAGTCCCTGTTTATTTGGTAAACCGAATTTTTGCATATTTCCACACCCTTATTTCTATATATATATTTTTTATTATACAACTATGATAACACGAAATTGCAAATTGTAAAAGTAAAAATTTCAAAAAAATATACGTTTTTTGTTTTCGGAACTAAACTTTTATTGTATTTTTGTGCTGTAACCCAAAGAAAACAGCCGTTATAGCGGGCAAATTCATTTTTTTGCAGTTTTTATTCGTGAATGACATATTTTGTTATATACGCAAATTTGCAGCTTTGATTTTTAAAACCTTCATATTTATAGATTTCATGACTATATTTATGCTTGAGGTCTGATGCTTTTTTTCATCAAATCACCGGCAGCAATTGAATTTTCGAACACAGCTGTGGCACGAGTGATGTGATCCCCGGGATTCTTAAGGGACGGACTGTAGTGGGTAAGCCATAATTCCTTAACTTCTCCCCTTTGAGCAAGCATGGCAGCTTCAGAGAAAAGCATGTGTTTCTTTTCTATAGCCTTCGGACTCTCGTCTTTATCACCATACATTCCTTCGCAAATAAACAGGTCCGAACCTTTTATGAATTCTGCCAAAGCCGTTACCGGTCTGGAATCTGTGCAATAGGAGAGCTTTACTCCATTTCTATGCTCTCCTGTTACCATTTCCGGCTTTATTACCTTATCCTCAAAAGTAACAGTCTCTCCCAAATGGAGCCTTTTCCAGTATTGTACAGGTATCTTCAGACTCTCAGCCTTGGTCCTGTCAAACTTTCTTAGCCTTTTGGTCTCGAAGCTGTAAGCGAGACAGGGAAGCCAATGGTCCACAGGCATAGAGCTGATATATATATCCTCATATTCCATATGTGTGACTTGGTTATCCGGGAGTTCAACAAAGTTGATCCCAAAGGGGAGCCGTGGAGCTATTACCAAAAGGCTTTTGACCACTGCTTCAAGTCCGGGACGACCAATTAAGGTTAAAGGCTCCTCCCGTCCTGAGTTCCCCAGCGTAAGCAGAAAACCCGGCAAGCCGGCTATATGGTCGGCATGATAATGTGTAAAAAGCACCATACCAATAGACTTAAAGCCCCAACCGCATAATTTCAGCGGAATTTGAGTAGCTTCACCGCAGTCCA
>JAEZIV010000396.1 GCA_023436515.1 Bacillota bacterium | reverse complement strand
ATCTTTATTCATTTCAATGAAGTGATTTCCACCTCCCAAAGTACCAATACTCAGTTCTGCCCTTTTTAAATTCACATGTTCTTTACACCTTAAGTTATGGATATCCACAAAGGCATTATATTCATGCGGATTCACACGTACGTCAAACCCACTTGGAACACAACTGCGAACTGTTTCATCAAGCTTGCAAAAATCTATCTCAGTTTTTTCAATAATACTTACAAACATACCGCATCCGATGTCAACTCCAACCAGGTTCGGAACTATTTTATCCCTAATAGTCATAGTAGTTCCTATAGTACAGCCTGCTCCTGCATGTGTATCAGGCATTATTCTAATTATGCTTTCTTTGGCAAACTCCTGATTGCAAAGCTCCAGTATCTGCTCGGCAGCCTTTTCTTCCAAATTATCTGTAAATACTTTAGCTGTATTGTATATTCCTTTGATCTCTATCATAAATATCACCACATTTCTGTAAAAATGAAAAAGTCTCCCCGAAAATGTATTGTTTACAAGGGAGACTAAATAAAACCCTGTGTGTCTTATACCTTACACTGCTTATCAACAACCTTGTTTGAAAGTAAGGTATTCAACTGTTCCAACAAACTACCGCCACCAGTCAGTGAGACATTGCCTATTTTCTCACATATTTTTTCAAGGAACTCCAACTCCTTTAATCTGTAAAGTGTCTGGTTCTCCTCCATAAGTTTCGCGGTATTTAATAGGCTTCTGGTTGAAGCAACTTCTTCTCTCCTTGTTATAACATTGGCCTGTGCCTTTTTTTCTGCTATTAGTACAGTATTTAGTATGTCTTTTATTTCGCCAGGTAGAATAATATCCTTTACTCCGGCAAAGATAAATTCTACACCATAACTGCTACTTAGCTCTTTCAGCTTTTCAAGAACATAACTACCGATTTCCTGTTTCTTTATAAGCAGATCATCAAGCCTCATACCACCGACATACTCTCTTAAAATTAACTGTAAAATTATGTAAAGCTGATCTTCAAGAGATTTTATTTCAACAACCTTCAAAGGGTTTATAATTTTGTAATGGCATACAAAGTTCAACCTTAAGGTTATTTTATCCTCAGTCATGATTTCCTGACCTGTCATATCCAATTGTTGTTGTCTAAGATCAATTTTCTTAACGGTAGTATGTATAGGACTTTTCCAGAAGAAGTATCTGCCTGGTTCCAAAGTTTTTTGTACAATGTTATTGTAGTAAAGAATACCCTTTTCATGACTCTCCACTTCAAAATAACCAACAACTCCTGAGAGCTTTGGGCTATTATATATTGAGGCATCAATGTCCCTGACTTCAGGATTTCTAACATCAATTGTTAAGAACTCATGTTTTTTAAGTACATTCCAGAAAGCATACCTACCGGATTTCAAAACCTCTGTAAGTTTGCCGTCTTCAAAGTGTATTGCAAGCTCTTAATCTTGAACATCAACAACCGAAAGTTCCTTTAAAAGTTCCTGATCCTCTAGATAAATTGCTAAATTTTTACCTACTGTTTCAAACACCTTATTTACATCTGCTACAGCAACTGTATAGTTAACAAATGGATTAAAGCTGTATTTACCTGGCTTTAGGCATTTAACATAGTTTCCATCTTTAAATAATAAGCCTCTTTCATCATTTTTAATTGCTACTTTCATAATTGTCCATCCTTTCTTTAATACATTTTGTAATCTCTTTCAAGAATCCTCCCGAAATATGGGCGGAGTGCTGCTTAAGGATACAGCATTCCGAAGTTATATCATTTCGTATCAGATAATTCAGGCAGACCTGGATTATGCGGATTATCCTATGTATAAGTTTCGGTTTGCCACATCCGGTATCCGAACACTTCAAGGCTTGATTCCAGTGTTTTCTTAAAACTTCTAGAAAACTAAGGATTCTTTGAAGAGATTCTGGTGATTTCTCGAGTGACAGTCGAGTTGCAACCTGCGTCAGATCCAAAGTCTGATGGGGATTCGAACCCCGTTTCCATTGCCTTATGCTCTACCGCTGAGCTAATTACTTAAAAGTAATAGAGGAATCGAACCTCCGACACTAAGGTTAATTGAGTTCCGTCTTCCCGGTATACTTCAAACAACAAAAGTAAGAAGCACCGCAAGACCATTCAGAAATCTTTGCCTTAGGAATCAGGAACAATTTTAGTATACTAGGACGATTTTCCATTTAACAGACAAAAAGTTTGCAATAATAAAACATTGCAAACTTTAAATGAAAAACGTTATTTAGTTGTTATGTATAAATAAAAATCAAATCCTCTAATATAGACTAATAGCTTTCTTTACTCTTTTTACAACCTCATCAACTATTCTTTGAGGAGATATAACTTTTACATATGGCCCAAGAGATATAATATTTTGAATAAGGCTTTCCTCATCAAAAAGATAGTAATTCAGCCTAATTTCATATCTATTATACCCAAGTTCTCTTGCAGTTCTCTCCATCCCTGAAAAACACATAAAGCATCTTTCCATGGCGGTATTTTTATCAGTCACCTCAAAAATGAGAGGTTGTTCGGAATATTTCTGCTCAAACAACAGCTTTTTGGCTGTTTCCCTGTCTATTCCAACATCTTCATCCAATATTCTTATTTCGGAGAGACTAAAAATATTTGCCAGAACAGGTCTTTTATCATCAATAGAATACAACGACACCCTAAATCTCGCATCTCTCATCGAATACTCAAGATTTATAGGAAGGGCCACTTTATTTGAGAGAATATTACCATTTCTATCTACGTTATTATATATTATAGGCTTTTCCATAATAAGAGCATTGAGTATTAGTTTAAAGTTTTCCTCATAAGTATTTCTTTGAATGATTTCAGGCAACTTTATTGAATTTGTTATATCAAAATATTCTTCTTTTATTGGTGAATCAAAGTCTTCAAGCTCTTTGCTAAGCTTATCAAATGTACTTTTGCTAAGAAGCATTTTTATATCAGGCTGAGCTAAAAGGGCTTTAACCCAAGCTTTTTCCAATTTCGTAAACCTTACAGGGAGTGGCAAATTACCATCATTTTCAAGGCATGGATAGAATAAGCCTCCCACTTCTTTTAGCAAACTCAGATTTTCGTCTTCATTTGATCTATTCAAAATCATATCTGCAAAGGATTGCTGATTTTTGCCTATTAGCTTTTGCTCAAATTCACCGGCATCCACAAGTTTGACTACATCACTTTTTGCCTTCCCCTCAGCACATTCATTAATAATCCTGAAAACAAGCTGAAAGTACCTATTCTTTACTTCGTTAAACAATTCCATAATTCGCCAGAGTCTCCTTCCAGTCGTTTAACAGTTTCTCTGCAAGTTCTTTGCTTTCAAGCACTTTAACATACCCCGCATAACTTCTGATCCAAGGAATTATTTCATAGCTGTCATTAACCTGTAAAGTGAAATGGTAACGTCCTGCTTCAATTTTCTCTAACTTTCCAAGTGGAGCTTCATTTTTTATTTTCTCCAATATATAGTTTTCAGAGGGTTCATCTACAATAACCTCAAGTTTGACAGTTTCAGGCTTATTGGCCGGATTAAGAGATGCACTTGACCAGCTATAAAGCATATGAGAACGGTATTCTCCGTCAAAGTCTTCTCGATTAAATTGCTCATCTAACAATTCCACATCTTCTAATCTGTCAAGCCTAGAAACAATACATCTTGAGTGCGTGTTGAATGAAATCAAGTAGAAACGACCATGTCTTACATCGTATCTAATTTTATAAGGGCTAAGTATTTTTCTATTATTGCTGTTACCTATGTTTTTCGGTGAATGGTATGTTATCCGTATTTTTCTTCTCTGGTGAATGGCTTTGATAATTTCCCAAAGTACCTGCTCTTCAATAGCAGGATGGAAGTGCACATTTCTATAATTAAAAACGTTTATAAACTCATATTCCTTTTTACGTTCATAACGCATGTAGTCCTTTAGTGTTTGTTCACAGAAATAGCCCGCAGTTACAGGAAAAACTATGTTTTTATACAGATTGATTGCTGTCACTAACTCCTTCAGTTCATCAATATTAAGCATTCTGAGTATATCATTAGATATGCTGTAATACTTTGTTCTTTTTATAGTCTCACAAGAAAGAACTCCAATACTTTCACACATTTCTGTGAGCTTTCTTTGAATGGTTTTACTGCTGATTTTATCAAATGATACCAACCCCTCAGCATTAAGACCCTCTTCTATGCATTTCAATGAACAGGGTTTATTTTCTGACTGGACATACAAAAGAGTAAGAAAGTACGTCAATAAATCAGTACGTGTAAAACTCTTTGTCATATATGTACTTACAAGAAAGTTATCAGGGTGTCTCATAAAATCATAAGAAAGGCTCATGAGCTTATATCTGCCGTCTTTGTCAAATCTTATATATTCACTTTCAACATATTGCTGAATACGCCGGATTTCGTAACTTACCTTTCTCGAGCTAACATTTCTTTTATTCTCAAGTCCGTCTCTCGAAAAAAATCCGTAAAGAAAGCAGTCTCTTAAAATATCCCTTATTATATTGTAATGCTTTATAAATTCGTTAAACATATATGCCTCTTTGTGATGTATTACAATAATTCTACCATAATACTAGTTCAGGCAAAATATAAGTTCAGGACAAAAAGTTTGCAACCTTTCCTCATTTTAACATTTATAACTTTTCGTATGATATAATCAGGAAAATAAATTAAAGGAGATCGGCTATGAGAGATGTCATTATAAACAAACTGAAAGAAATTGAAAAGGAAAACAACATTAAAATCCTCTACGCCGTTGAATCCGGCAGTAGGGGCTGGGGCTTTGAATCACAGGATAGCGATTATGATGTAAGATTTATTTATACTCACCCTGACAACTGGTACTTATCCATAGAAGATAAGAAGGACTTTATTGAGGTTCCAATTAATGATCTTTTGGACATAAGCGGTTGGGATATAAGAAAGGCGTTACTACAGTATAAAAAATCTAATCCTACATTATTGGAATGGCTTAGTTCTCCAATTGTATACCAGGAAGATTTCAGTACCGCTCAAAAAATGAGAGATTTATTACCTCAATATTTTTCATCTGTGCATACAATTTATCATTATCTGCATATAGCAAGAAAAAAGTTCGAGGAAATTATGAGTACCGATCAAGTCAAAATAAAAAAATATTTCTATATATTAAGACCGATAATGGCCTGCATGTGGATTGAAAAAAATAAGGCCATGCCTCCAATGGAGTTCAGTAAACTATTAGCTGAACAACAATTAGACAATGGACTATTAAATGAAATTGAAAAGCTGCTAAATAAAAAGACTTCCGGCTTGGAAATCGATATTAAGCCGAAAAGTCAGATACTAATTGATTTTCTTGATAGCAAAATAGAACATTATGAGCAATATCTGAAAACAATCAAGATTGAGAAAAAATGCGATTATGAGCCCTTGAACTCGTTGTTTCGGGAATCTCTTAATGAAGTCTGGACCTAAATAAGGGGAGGATTATATGAATACTGAAACAATCAAAGCTAAGTTGAATTCAAAAGAATATGAGTTTCTAAAGACAGACCCACATCTTGGAGATAATATCTTAATCATGACAACTGCAGGCTCAATAGCTTACGGTACTAATGTTGATACCAGTGATATTGACATCAGAGGGGTTGCTGTTGAAACAAAGCAGGATATTATGGGATTATCAAATTTTGAGCAATTTGAGGATAGAGCAACAGATACCGTTGTATATGGACTTAAAAAATTTATAGCTTTGTGTGTTAATTGTAACCCTAATGTGCTTGAGATTCTTGGGACAAAACCAGATCATCTGCTAGTTATCAGTAAAGAAGGTCAACTTCTGAGGGACAACGTTGAGCTGTTTCTGTCAAAGAAAGCCATTCAGAGCTTTGGCAACTATGCAACAGCCCAGCTTAGAAGGCTTCAAAATGCTCTTGCAAGGGACAACTATCCCCAAGCTGAAAAGGAGCAACATATCTTAAATAGTATATTAGGACAAATGGATCATCTGAAAAGGACTTATAAAAGCTTTACTGACAGTGAAATAAGCTTATACATTGATAAATCTGCTAGACAAGAAATGGATACAGAAATATTTATTGATATAAACCTTAAACGCTATCCCTTGAGAGACTTTAAAAATATCTATTCTGATATGAACAACATAGTTAAAGATTATTCCAAGCTTAATCACAGAAATAGTAAGAAGGATGAACTTCATCTAAATAAACATGCCATGCACTTAATACGCCTTCTGGTGACTGGAACTGAAATTCTCGAAGGAAAGGGTGTAAACACATATATAGAGAAAGAAATATCTCTATTTCTTGATATCCGTAGGGGAAAATATAGTTATGCAGAGATTTTTGAAATGGTTAATGAATATGAGGATCGATTTAAAGAAGCAGCTGCATATACTTCTCTTCCGGAAGAGCCTAATTATAAGTGCATTGAGGACTTAATGATACAGATTTATAGCAATTTATTGTTATAACTACATTTTTATTTAAATTTGTTTTCTAGACAGATATGGGTACAATAACTATAACTAAAAGATGCATACCAGTTCAATTTTACACTTGAACCAGTATGCATCTTTTTTATTAAGTACACATCTTTATTATCCAGTATACAACTTTATTAGACTGGAACAACCACCATAAAATCCAACTCTCCCCCTACTCCACCGTAACACTCTTCGCCAAATTCCTCGGCTTATCTACGTCACAGCCTCTTTCTATCGCCATATAGTAAGCAAACAGCTGCAGCGGTGTAACTGCTGAAATCGGGGCTACTAGGGAGTCAACATCCGGGATTGTCAGCACCATGTCTGCTGTTTTCTCAAGCTCCTCACGGTGTCTTTCCTGGGTTATTGCCAGCACCACTGCTCCACGGGCCTTAACCTCTCTGATATTGCTGACCATCTTGTCAAACAGAGCATCCTGAGTCATTGGGCATATAACAAGAGTACCTTTTTCTATCAGAGCGATGGTTCCGTGCTTAAGCTCGCCGCCTGCGTATGCCTCCGAGTGAATATAGGATATTTCCTTAAGCTTCAGAGAGCCTTCCATGGAAAGGGCATAATCCAGGCTTCTTCCGATAAAGAAAATTGACTTTGAATTAAAATGTGCGTGTGCAAACTTCTGAATCCCATCCTTATCCTTCAGAATTGCTTCTATCCCTGAAGGCACCTTTTTCATTTCCTCTAGTATATGGTTTGCCTGCTCCTTCGTAATTGTACCCTTCTTAAGGCCAAGGTCAAGTGCAACCAGATAAAGAGCTGTAAGGTGTGTGTTGTAAGCCTTGGTTGAGGCAACCGCTATTTCAGGCCCCGCCCAGGTATAAAGCACATCATCAGAATCACGGGCTATTGAGCTGCCCACCACATTGACGATTGATAGAATCCTGGAACCGCTTTTCTTGGCTTCTCTTAGAGCAAACAAGGTATCAAGGGTTTCGCCCGATTGGCTGATAATAATAGTCAGATTCTTGTCGCTGATAAGGGGATCACGGTACCTGAACTCAGATGCCACATCAACCTCAACAGGTATTCTGCACAGCTTTTCTATCAGATATTTCCCTACAACTCCCGCATGATAGGCTGTACCGCAGGCCACTATATATATCTTTTCCAGCTTATCAATATCCTCTTTTGTTATGTTTATGGAATCCAGCTGCAATTCACCATTCTTGAGTCTTGGGCTCATTGTATCCCTGATAACCTTGGGCTCCTCATACATTTCCTTCATCATGAAATGCTCGTAGCCACCCTTTTCAGCCGCCTCAACGTTCCAGTTAACCTTGAATATCTCCTTGTTTACCGGAGCACCCAGGCTGTTGAACACCTGAACACTGTCTCTTTTGAGAATAGCTACCTCCTTGTCCTCAAGTATGTAGATATCTCTTGTATATTCGAGTATTGCCGGAATATCCGAGGCTATGAAGTTTTCACCTTCACCCAGACCTATTATCAAAGGGCTGTCTTTTCTAGCGCAAACGAACATATCCTGCTCATCCCTGCAAAGAACACCCAGGGCATATGAGCCTTCTATCTCGTCAATAACCTTCATTACAGCATCTACAAGACTTCCCTCATAATAATATTCCACGAGGTGAGCTATTACCTCAGTGTCTGTTTCAGACTGAAAGGTATAGCCCTGGCTTATAAGAAACTCTTTAATCTGTATATAGTTTTCAATTATTCCGTTATGAACAACTGCTATCTCACCGCTCTGGCTGATATGGGGGTGTGAGTTCACGTCATTGGGCTCACCGTGGGTAGCCCATCTTGTATGACCGATTCCCATAAAGCCCTCCAGCTTTTCGGTTTCCAGTCTGTCCTCCAGACAGGAAAGCCTTCCCTTGCACTTAATTACCTTCAGCTCGCCGCCTTCATTGACAGAAACACCGGCAGAATCATAACCCCTGTATTCCAGCTTAGAAAGCCCATTTATAAGAACAGATATTGCATTTTTATTTCCGATATACCCAACTATTCCACACATATTAAATCTCCTTTGATCAAATAATTATTATTCTTCTACATACGCTTTTTGACTCAAACAGGCATAGTTCACCCCTTAAGTCCAAGTATTTGCTATTTCGGTTATAATCACTTTATCTCCCTCATATGTCAGGTTAATAAGCTACCTGATTATACCTCCAGGGGAGAGCTGCAGTGCTGCAGTGCTATAAGGGCATAGTACAGCCCCTGTCTCGTCAGTTGTACTCTAAAGGCCCTGACATACTCCAAGACCAAAATCTGTACATTTAAGACAATAACAAATACATCCATGCATTACAGAACGCCACTTAAGCGCAAGACATGGAAACCCAAAAATATTCTGTTGTTCTTAAATATGAGAATAAAATAGAATTGATACAGGATTAGTTACGTGAGACTACTTTTGTTCCTGCAGTCGCCTGCAGGTTTTGTTAGGAATGGTATTCCTTAGCCTCTGTCGATTGTAACAACCGGAAGGTATCCGCCGAATCTTTCGATACGATTCACCCTTGCTGGGTGAGCCGCTTCCTCCACCTCGTCAACAGCTGTAAGCTTTACTATAACCAAGCTTACACTGTCCTGGCGCCTTTTTAATACTCTGATAATCCTGGGTTTTCTCCCACCTCCAAATAAAAATAACAAGTCTTTGGCATGCTTAACATTTAATAATAACCAAGTAAGCCTTAACCCCTACATACTATAATATATTGTATATGTGTAAAAATTGTCAACTTTTTTTGCTTTTTAAAAAATATATTTCCATGTGGATAAAATTCAAGCCCCACCCCTCCGCCGATTTCCCGGGCGGCGGAGGGGTGGCCCCGACAGGCTCACTATCTCCCACATAAGTAATCACCTAAAACAAAGAACTGTATAAAGCCAGACAAACTTCTGAAGCAGCGGCTTACGCCAATCTTCCTTCTATAACCCGCACAAGCTC
>JAEZIV010000378.1 GCA_023436515.1 Bacillota bacterium | reverse complement strand
GTGTGGATACGATGATTACTCTTGGACAATACTCAAAGCTGAATTGGAGCATATCATAAAACCGTTCACGCATTATAGCATCGAAACCAAGTACAGGCTCATCCAGTATAACTATTTTTGACCTGCTCGCCAAGCTGACAAGGGTGGTAAACATTGTTTGCATACCTAAAGAAAGCTGCTTGTATCTCTTGTTTCTGTCAAGCTTGAATTTCTTCATGCAATCCCTGGCAAAATCAATATCTAAATCGGGCTGTAAGCTATAGGCAAGCTCAAGCAGTTGACCTATCCGCATATTGAATTGTGAGGCCCTGCTCTCAATAAAACTGACACTTTGGGGCATATTGAAGGTTGTTACCCTCTTGGAATCAACAGTTACATCCCCACTTGTAGCATTTATATGTCCGGCAATTAATTTAAGAAAGGTGGTTTTTCCGGCTCCATTTCTTCCAAGAAGACAGTAGATTTTATTCTCTATGATTTCCAGATTGATATCATTAAGAGCAACTGTGCTGCTGTATTCTTTTGTTACATTGGAAAACTTAATCATCGCTATTCTCCTTTATCATATTAATAATATCCTCTTTTGAAATACCAAGCTTTCTGGCAGCTGAAAGCATAGACGATATAGTGTTTGAATAGAATTCTTCTTTTCTCTTATTCAGAATTTTTCCTTTAGCTTCCTGTGTCACACACATTCCAATACCTCTTTTCTTATATAAAATACCTGCGTCAGTTAAAAGGCTGATGCTCTTTACCGCCGTTGTGGGATTGACATTGAGCAGCTTGGAGATCTGGGTGGTTGAGATAATTATATCGTCGGCTTTATATACATCAGTTAAAATATCGTCTTCTATCATTTCTATTATTTGAATGAAAATAGGCTTTTCACTATTCAAAAATATAACTCACCTCCTAGGTCATGGGTTATTGGGTTAGTGATTTAACTCATTAACTAAAATATACCATGGTAATATGTGTTTGTAAATAGCAATTATTAATTTTTTTGTTTGGTAGGATTATTTAAGGAGTTTACTGACAATAAAAAAAGCCATAAAATGGGCTAATAAGATGAGCACAAAAAGGATTAGATATCTGGTTAGCTTCTATAAATTCTTATTTTAATTTTTGGAGTTCATCTTTCAAACTTGTGAACTCTTCTTTCGCATCCTTTGCAACGCACTTCAATGCTATACCCAGAATCAAGGTGAAAGCAGAAAGTAAAATAAATATGGTAAAGTATATACCCGAACTGACATAATTACCATTGCTATATTCAAACACCTGATCTAAGACACTGCCCTTAACAAAAACGATTGCTGCCACTACAAAAAGTATTACACTGGAAATAATTAATTTGTTAGCAAATTTCTTTGTTCTTTCAAAATATGGCATTTTGCTCCCCCTGTATTGTATACTAATATTAATTTAATATATTAACTGGCTTCGGTCAACTCTATTTAGCTTGCAGACGAATTACAAGAAATATATTAATGTTGTGTTGTTGTTACACACAGCCAAATATACGAATACTTAACGCAGATAGGAGAAGAAAATGAACTTTAATGCAATTAAAGAGAGTGAAATGTTTGATAAGGCGGCTGATTATTATGATAAGTTCAGGCCGGGCTATCCAATTGAAATCATCAATGCACTTGTTTCCCACACCAAACTTGATAAAACCGCCAGAACACTTGAGATTGGGGCCGGAAGCGGAAAAGCAACCGAGTATTTTAAAGACTTCGGATTTAACATCAGATGTATTGATCCCGGTGAAAACCTGATTACTATCGGGAATTATAAGTTCAGTGAATATTCAAATATTAGTTTTGAATGTGAAAGGTTCGAGAACCTAAAGCAAAATAATGAGAGGTATGATGTTATATTCTCCGCGCAAGCATTTCATTGGATTCCCCAGCCTGCCGGATATATAAAATGCGCTGAATTGTTGAAGGATAAGGGATACCTGGCGCCCTTCTGGAATATGTACATGACCTACGATAACAGTGCAGATAATGATCTACTTAGATTATCAGAAAAGTATGGGGGCTTTGCCGACTTCGTCAATGAGGAGCAATGTGAAGACAGAATAAACACTATTTCTAAGGGTATTGAGAATAGTGGTATATTTAAGGCGCCGACAGTATATCGCCACCTCTGGAGCCAGGAGTATACAGCTGAAGAATATTATGGTTTTGCTCTTACAGGTAACCAGTTTTTACAGTTGCCCGATGAGCTAAAGGCTCATGCTAGAGCAGAAATATTTGAGCTCGCTGAAAGGTATGGAGGAAGGATAGTCCGCCCATATCTTTGTGTGTTATACATAGCAGAAAAAGTATAGTACATTATTATGGACGACACAGCGTAAATACACCTATCTGATGTACATTAAAATCCTATGCTAAGACAATAAGGAGTGATAAAATGAGAATTATTCAAGATATAACAGATTTTATTTTTGTTGAAGACCATCCACAGAAAGCAGATATTATTTTTATTCCAGGCGGTTCTTGGC
>JAEZIV010000232.1 GCA_023436515.1 Bacillota bacterium | reverse complement strand
CTTCTGATTATAGCAAATATATATTAAAAAGACAGTAGTAAACTATTTTTCATTCAGATTATGCATTACCTTCCAATATGGGGTGGAATTTAACCATGCAAAGTGGAATTTAACTTTTCATTTCACCCTCCAAAAGCCTAAGTCATATTATTTTTCCTTCAACAATTTTTAAGCATCTCTAATATAATATTTATTATTATATGGATATTTATTACATGGCATATTCTAGTTCTCAATTATATAATTTAATTAATAATTGTATTAATGAGGAGATGATGCAATGGATAACAACTCTGCTATATTAAAGAAAATTGCCGATAATGTAGAAAAGGTCATTGTTGGTAAGAGAAGTGCGATAGAACTTACGCTGGTAGCCCTTGTCTGCAACGGTCACGTACTGCTGGAGGATGTTCCGGGTGTAGGAAAAACAAGTATGGTCTCTGCATTGGCAAAATCCATATCCGCTTCATTCAGAAGGGTTCAATTTACACCGGATATTCTTCCCTCTGATATAACAGGCTTTTCAATATACAACCAAAAAACCTGTGAGTTTGAATACAGGCCCGGAAGTGCAATGTGTCAAATTCTTCTGGCAGATGAAATCAACAGGACTTCCCCAAAAACACAATCAAGCCTTCTAGAAATTATGGAGGAAAATCAGGTGACTGTAGATGGAACCACCTACAAGCTTCCAAAGCCTTTTATGGTTATGGCTACCCAGAATCCCATAGAGTATATAGGTACATATCCCTTACCCGAGGCACAAATGGACAGATTCTTCATTAAAATATCTCTTGGATATCCTCAGGTGGGTGAAGAGGTTTATATTTTATCAAGATTTTTACAGGACAATCCATTGGAGTCTCTTGAGGCTGTTGCCGAAAGCTCGGATATAGTAAACATCCAGAAGGAAGTAAAGCAGGTGTACATAGACAAGACTCTCAAGAATTATGTAGTAGATATTGTAAACCTAACCAGAAGAAATGAGTACATTGCTCTAGGCTCCAGCCCCAGAGGCTCACTTGCTGTCTGCCGCGCCGCTCAGGCCTGGGCTTATTATAATGGTAGAGACTATGTGCTTCCTGAGGATGTTAAAAAGATGCTCCTCCCTACTCTATCCCATAGAATTATACTAAAGCAGGAGGCCAAGCTTAAAAAAATGTCTTCTTTAGATATTCTAACAAACATTATTGACAAGGTGTACATACCTTTGGTAGATAACTATGAGAAAAAATAGAATAGCATTCTTATTTTTATTTATAATAGCTATTATTTTTAGATATAACTTCGGTGGCTTTATTCCATCCTTTCTTTTAAACTTACTAATCTCATTACTGCTGGTTTCTATTGGCTACACCTTTTATGTGTATCAGAGATTTAAGTTTATTCAAGAAATCGACAAAAGGGTGATTTCAAAGGGTGAATCAGTCAAACTGATAGTAAAGCTTAGTAATGAGGATATTATTATATACCCCTATGTTTATGTGTCTTTTTTCGGCTCACATTCCCTAATGAACTCTGAAAGCTACTCTCAGAGTTTAGTAATAGCACCCTTGTCAAAGAAGGAATTTGTATTTGATATGCATTGTAAGTACAGGGGGCAATATGAGGTAGGCATCAGTAGTGTATATATTGAAGATTTTTTGGGATTAGTCCGATTAAATTATAAGATCCCAGAGACCAAAAAGATAATTGTGTATCCTCGTATAGAGCATCTTACAAAGTTTGAGGTTTTTACATCAAACAGTTATGATTCTCAAAGCTCTTCACAAGGTGCTGTTGAGGATATACATAATGTTAGGGATATGAGACTATATCAGCATGGTGACAGCTTAAGAAAAATCCACTGGAAGCTGTCTGCCAGAAATAATCATTGGATGGTTAAGAATTATCAAAGCACTTCGTCAGCAAATGTTAACCTACTCATTGATCTGAGAAAATACAATAAATCAGACAATGTAGATATTATTCTTGAGGACAAGGTTGTTGAGGCAGCAGTAGCCGTGCTTTATTACTATCTACACAGAGGAGTGTCGGTAAACTACATTTACTTTGAAGATAAGCTTGAGATACTTAAGGCCTCAAACAGACATGAATATGAATTTATCTATAAAACTTTATCAACAATATCCTTCAATCAAAAGGTGCCCCTGGCGGATATTGTATCTCTGCACTATGAAAGCAGCAGCAATTTAAATGATATGATTATAGTCACGAGTATCCTTGACATTGATCTTTACAATGTAATCTATAAGGCTCAGATGTCAAGTCATTCCATATGCCTCATATATGTTTCTCCCAGGACATTGACCAATGAGAAGCTTGAGGTTGTGGATGAAATAATGGATACACTACCTGAAATAGGCGTGCGAGCGTATTCAATCAATCCTGAGGATGACATTAAATTGATACTAGGAGGTTAGGCTGATGACAAATGAAAATAAACTTGGCACAATTGCAAATTTAATACTTGTAATGCTAATGTCGTCAAGTATTAGCCATACGCTCTATTCTTCTCTTTACATGACCAATAGAGTTAGTTGGATCATTTTTTCCGGCGTAATACCCTTTACTCTGCTTTTCTTTGTTATGTTCAAAAGCAAGGTTTCAACGCTTGTATCTCTAATAGTTTTTTTGGTTATTTCAATCGGAAGCCTTACTTACATAATCTTTTATGCCGGTGTCGAGGATACATTGATTTGGTTTAATAATTACTCAATTTGGTTTATTGATTTAATTAATGGTTATAGAGACATCAATTCCCAGCTGTTCAACGACTTAACTATACTTATAATAACCTTCGTAGTCAGTCTGTTTGTATATATATTCACAATTAAATTTTACAATTTCTTTGTGACGACAATATTATTTTTCAGCATATACTTTATCCAGCTTCAGCTTAACATATCAGGCAGTAAGTTTTCCTATTTGATGTTCCTATTATCTTTCCTGCTCTATTATTTCTTTTACATTCTCCAGAGGAGAAGTCATGTAAAGACTTATGCTGTAGGTAATAAGGTTAAATATCTTTTAAATATTGTTCCTGTTTGTTTAGTTGTGATAGGTATCGCCTTCTTGTTTCCAATAAAACCTGATAGAGTTGCCATACCCTGGCTGGACAAAAAAATTGATTCTACTATTGAAAAAGTCATCAATAAGTTCTCAAATGTTGATGTTACCTCCTTTGACTATTTTTCCTTTGGAATAACCGGCTTTGGTAAATCAGACAAACTGGGTGGGAATCTCAAGCTAAATAAAACTCATGTTATGGATGTCCGGGCTGAACATACAAACCTGTATTTAAGGGGAACCTCCAAGGTCAATTATGATGGTCACCGCTGGTACAATGATGATAATAAAATGACTTCTCTCGGTTCCTCCCAGGAATTTTTTCAGCAGATTTCAGAGGACACATCTCAATTTTTTACGGGTTTAGCTTCGGCTGGTATAGGAATAAATGATTTGTTAGAAAATGATTATTACAAGAATTCAAAAGCCGATATAACTTTTGCTAATTTAAACACAAAGTCATTGTTTATGCCTGTAAAAACTTATCGTTTGAAGTTTAAATCCAAGCAGGAGCTTTCTATTGATAGTGAAGAGCTGCTATCCATGAGAAATAGTAATGGTAAAGACTTCTCATACACGATTGAGTATCTGAACCTCAAGCTAAAAGACGAGACATTGATTAGCCAACTTAGAAGCAGTAGTAAGATAAATAATAAATCTGTTCAGCTTAATAATCTTGAACCATATGTTAATTCATATACTCCCATGCTTACCAGAAGCATTGACAGCCTGGAGAAAGATAGTATAGTAAATGAAACCCAAGCCTTATCAACTAAATCAATAAAAGAAAGGTATACTCAACTGCCGGATACTATAACCGATAGAGTTCAGCAGCTGGCAAAAGATATTACCAAAGACAAGGATAATTTTTATGATAAGGCTAAAGCTATTGAGAATTATCTTTCACAAAATTATCCATATACTCTTACCCCGGGAAATCCGCCGCGGAGCAGAGATTTTGTAGACTACTTTTTATTTGAGGGAAAAAAGGGCTATTGTACCTATTATGCCTCGGCTATGACAGTCCTGCTCAGATGTCTTGATATACCCGCTCGCTTTGTTGAAGGCTACATATTACCGCCTTCGAAGGAAAAAGGTGTATACAAGGTCACAAATGAGCAGGCACATGCGTGGGTAGAGGTTTATTTCGAAGGCTTTGGATGGATCCCTTTTGAACCTACCTCTCCCTTTGTAGCTAATCTATATAATGACAGAACAATCTCTGCTACTATAAGCGAGGATATGATGAGCTCCAGCTATCAGCAGTACATTGATATGATGAATGCCTATCGCAATGAGAGTGCAGGAGTGACCTTTGATATTCCTACCGTTCCAGTTAAGGAAAAAAGCATTGATAAGCCTATTTTAATTCTGATTATAATATCCTCAGTACTTGGTTTTATTATTCTGACTATTGCTACTATAGTCTCAATAAATTATTTCAGATATTACAACCTTCAAAGGAGAATTAAGAAAGGTGATCCCAACAGCTCAATATTTATTGCCTATAATTATATACTTAAGGCCTTTAGCTATCTAGGTGTTAATATTATGCCCGGTGAAACCCCTACACAATTTGGAGAGAGAATAGAAAAATTCTATGATCTAAGGAGCTACTCCTTCAATAAAACCAGCTTTACAAACATATCCGGTTTTTATGTTAGAGCCAGATATAGTCAAGCAAAGCTAACTGATAAGGAAATAACAGAAACCCTTGATTTTATAGGTGTTCTCAGGATCTTAATTCAAGAGAGATCCGGTAAATTAAGATATATACTTGCTCACTATTTCCTTGGGAAAATTTAATTAGTGCAGCTATTTTGAAAATAAACACCAATTGGTATACTCCACCTATACCAATTGGTGTTTATTCTTTATCGTTATTTAGGATATAATCTTTTATTTCTTACTTAGGCGGCAGTTTTATCATTACTTCCTCCGCAGGCAGAGCCTTTTTTAATGCCCTTTATAAAGGATAGCTTTGTTTCCGAAATAATTACAGCGGCAAAAATCAGTACAAACCCTAATATTAGCCGGTTTGTCAGCTCCTCACCATAAAAGACCATTGAAAACAATACTCCAAAGACCGACTCAAGGCTTAGAATTATTGCCGCAGCAGAAGGGTGTGTCCACTTCTGACCTATGTTCTGAAACAGTAAGGCGACGGCAGTTGCAAACACAGCAAGATATAGCAGCCCCAACAAATTGGAGGTCCCAACTGCAGTGGGAAACTCCTCAAGCATCAGCCCCATAATCCAGGCAAAAAGGGCTGCAAAGGCAAATTGCAATATTGTCAGGATAATCGGGTCCTTCCCCTTTCCGAACTTTGCAACTGCCACAAGGTGTCCTGCATACAGAAAGCCTCCGATTAAGGTAAAGGTATCACCGTAGCCTATGGTAAAATCCCCCTTGAGAGAAACAAGTCCAATTCCGGCAATGCAAACAAATGCAGACATGAAGTTATATTTATCAGGTCTGGATCTGTCAACCAACCAAAAGAGGAAGGGAACAATAACGCAGTAAATTGCAGTTAAAAATGCATTCTTTCCAGGCGAGGTTTCAGTTATTCCAATGGTTTGAGTTGCATAAGCCGAAAACAGAAATAAGCCTATAGCTCCACCCTTTATAACATAATCCCGATTTATTTGCTTAATTTTCTTCCAAAATACAATACATAAAATTATGCTGGCAATTGTAAATCTGCAGGCTAGTAATATATATGGTGGGAAAACATCCACAGTATTTTTCATTATAAAAAAGGAGCTCCCCCAAATGAAGGCTGCCATAAACAATGCCAGTTTGGGGAGCAACTTTCTTGAATATATTTCTTTAATTATGATCAATCCTCTCAACCGGTTTAAAATACTGAATACAATAGCTAATTGTACCACTTCTCTTAAAGAAGATAAATACTTAGTTTGATATTGCTGTTATTATTACACATATTAAGCAAATAACTTATCCAGCATGTATTCTAAACCCAGGAGCGAATCCACTATACAATCAGCTTGACTCAAATCCTGCTCCCCCGAATTGGGATTCCTGTAGGCAATACACTTCATACCGGCAGCCTTCGCACCTTTTACCCCATTTCCCGAGTCCTCAAGCACTATGCAATATTCCGGCTCAGCTTGAAGAGTCTGGGCCGCTTTAAGAAAAATATCAGGTGCAGGCTTACTGTTTATTACTTCCTCACCACTGACAATTACATCAAAATAATTGTAAATGCCCAAAGTCTCCAAAATCATTGTTATAAACTGTCTTGAAGAAGAGGATGCAAGTCCGATATAAGCTCCCCTCTCTCTCAGGTTATGTAAAAGCTCGGTAATCCCCTCTATTGGATATAGCTTTCTCTGTCCAAACAACTCTAGCTTGTATTTATGCTGAAGCTCCAGCAAATCCTCCACTGAAGCACTCAGCTTGTATTTCTTCAGAAGCTCAGACCACATATAAGGGTTTGTAGCACCCACAAATGAAATCAGCTCCTCATCAGAAATTTCAATGCCAAAATCCTTCATAACCATCTTATCAGTTTCAAAGTGCAACGGTTCACTGTCAACAATAACGCCATCCATATCAAATATAAAAGCCTTCATCACTTTAACCTCACAATAGTTTTGATTGCATAATTCTAGCATAGGGCCAGTTATAAATCAAACCATTATAAACCATTAAAGTATTGAAACGAAGTTGACCTCTTACATTTCCATCATGAACAAGGATGGATCCAGCATACCGAATATCATCGCTATATGAGCGACAACAAGGAAAAAACCCACGAAGGTAGCATGAAGCTTTAATTTGCCCAGTTCATTCCTCTGTCTCCCGATAATGCCCAAATCCAGTAATGCCATACCAAGCAGAGGTACAATACCTGAAAGATAGAAGCCTACCGCTATCACATCGGCAAAACCTCTCCATTCCCCTTTAATTGTTATAGGTATTACTGCATTAATAAGCAAATACACAAAAACTCCCGTAAAATAAAATCCCACAATTATACTTGAGGCCTTGTTGAGCTTTCTAATTGCTCCATTGAGCCTTCTTGTGAACAAAAGGACAAGCTCGGTT
>JAEZIV010000115.1 GCA_023436515.1 Bacillota bacterium | reverse complement strand
GATGGAATATGTCCCCTGCAGCTCTGGAAAAAGCTTTTACTTGGTCACAAAAAAACGGTAAGCATCCAAAAGCGGTTATTATAGTGGATCTTTATGGTCAGAGTGCTGATTATACCAGACTGCTGGAAATATGTGATTACTATAATGTACCGGTAATAGAAGACTCTGCTGAGGCGCTGGGAGCATCCTATGGCTTGTGTGGAACTAACATTGGAAAGCAATTTGAAGGCTGCAGGAATAAGTGTGGTTCCTTTGGCCATATCGGCATTTTCTCCTTCAACGGTAATAAGATAATTACAACCTCAGGTGGCGGAATGGCCGTTTCAAATGACCCCGATGCAATAAAGAAAATGAAGTTCTGGGCAACCCAGGCAAGAGAGCCCGAACTGCATTATGAACATAAAGAGATTGGCTACAATTATAGGATGTCCAATGTATGTGCCGGTATTGGACGAGGTCAGCTTACAGCTCTAGAAGCTAAGGTAGTAAGAAAAAAGGAAATATTCGATAAGTATAAAAGGGCTTTTGCTGACATTGAGTTTATTAAGATGATGCCAATATCACAAAAGGGTCAGCCTAACTATTGGCTATCAGTTATCACTGTTGACAAGACCTCAGGTTTTACGCCTGCACAAATAATAAATATGCTTGATAACAATAATGTTGAGGCCAGGCCTTTATGGAAGCCAATGCATTTACAGCCTGTTTTCAGAGGCACTGAATACTTTACTCATGGTGATAGTCTTGATGTCTCTGGGGATTTATTTGAAGTAGGACTTTGTTTACCTTCGGGTACCAGTATGACGGAGGAGGAGCAGGAGTATGTGATTGGGTTGGTAAGGAGCGAGTTTCAGAAAAATTAGCATGTGCTGAAGGGCACATGTGCTCATTAGGCACAGTGTGCCTGATCGGAACAGTGTTCCAATAGAAAACACTAGGATAAAAACCGATTAACCTAAAAGATTAATCACTTTTTCTATTACTCGAGCTCTATCAAACTTACTTTCAATATGTTCTCTTGCCTTAATCCCCATTTGAACTTTTCTCTCAAAGGGCAAATCGACGAATATCTTCATTTTTTTAAGCAAATCTTCCTTATCCTTAACCCTGCAAAGATAACCTGATTCATTATCTATGACGGCTTCCTTACAGCCATTAATTTCACTGGTTATCAGAGGTCTTCCCATGGAAGCCGCCTCCAGAAGGGTATTGGACATGCCCTCATGATATGAGGGCAAAATAACGCAGTGGCTTTTTTCAATAAACCTTTTTACATCGGACTGAAAACCGTGATAATTAATAATTCCCTTTTGGCTTAGTGCTTCCACCTGTGCTTGATAATTATCTTCAAAGAAGCCTAATATATCAAACTCAAGGTTTGTGTATTCATTTTTTAAGCTTTCTGCAGCGTAAAATAGCTCGTCGATTCCCTTTTCCTTCATGACTCGTCCCATAAATAGGAACCTTACTGTACCATCATCCTTCATTTCAGTGAGCTTAAAATCCTCCAAATTTACGCCAGCTCCATTTAGTAAAACTGCTTGATCCTTAGAAATTATTTTATTGTCCAAGAAGACACTCATATTGGCTACATTCTCAAATAGCACAGCCCTAGCGCCCCTCATTGAGGTTCTATAAAGAGTTGTGATTACTCTTCTAAGTAAGCCTCCACCCTGAAAAGCTGTTCCCAGCCCCGTTATTGTGGAAAGAAATTTTATTTTACTAAAACGGCAAGCCATGCCACCGTATATATTTGGTTTAATAGTGTATGTTAGTACATAATCCGGTTTGAGCTGCCTTATAGTCTTTAGATATTTTAAGAAAAGCTTTAAATCGGTAGCCGGATTGAGCCCTCTTCGATCAATGGGAGTATCAATGAATTCACAGCCTGCATTAACCAAAGGCTTCACTTTATCACCCTTAGGTAAGGATATGTAAACCTTATGGCCCGACTTGAGCAACTCATATATTAATTCTTTTCTAAAATTATATAGACCCACATCATTATTCGCCAGGATTAGGATTTTCATTGGTTCTCCTTGTTCATTGGTCTTCTATCCTTTATAGCTCTATACTTCATCATTGCTTTGGCTGGAATAAGTCCCACTATTAAGGGTTTGATTATATATGGTATACCCTTGGGTAACAAACCTAAACTTTTAAAACTTTTATATCTTAGTATAGCTTCATCAATACGGTAAGTGTATTTACGCTTCCTATACGCATCCCGATCTTCTCTATAAAAATATAAGGATTCCTGAAGGTTATACCCCTTCATTCCGGCAGCATACATCCTTACAAACAAATCGTAATCTTCTGCTCTTCTGGTCTCTTTAGACTGCCTGTAACCGCCAACTTTCAGAAGTTCATCTTTACGCATCATGACAGTTGGATGAATGAATGGAATCCCCCAGATAAAGTCTGTCTTTCCCGGTGAAACACTCATCTTTCTCTCACCCCATGTTTCGGAATCATCAAAAAGAAAGGAATTGCAACCCACAATACTATATTCTGAATGGGAATCTAAAAAATTAACTTGTAGCTTAAACCTATTTTCATCCGAAAAATCATCTGCATCCTGTATAGCAATATACTCTCCGTTCGAATTTTCTATGCATTTATTACGAGTTGGACCTGATTTCATATTAGAACTGTTATTCAAAACCTTAACCCTACTGTCTCTAGATGCTAATTCTCTTAAAATAGTTAATGTATTATCAGTCGAGCAATCGTCGCAGATCACTACTTCCCAATCATTGAAGGTTTGACTGTAAATTGAAGAAATACACCCCTCAATATATTTTTCAACGTTATAAGCTGCTATAATAATAGATAATTTTGGCATTCAAATTTTCACCCATTCTTTTGGAACTATATTATCCCCATTAAACTTTGAATCTTTATTATACCAGTATTTTGGAGCAATTACTGTTTTCTCTCTATTTTTGTTCAACTGAGCTCCCCACCAGCTAAATGAACTATTGGCTATAATATTATTTTTACATAGACTCATCAAATGCATATCATTATAGGCATTTTCTTTAGTGTTCCACGTAACATAGGTAGCTGACGGAGGTAAGTTAAGGTTATTTGTACACCATTCCGGGTCATCAGAAAAAACAAAATATTTAACATCGGAAAATCTTTCACTGATGTAATTTATACTTTTTTGGTAATAGTCCCCTGAAACAAGGTCAGAAAAGTTTTTATCTTTAGTATAATCACCTTTTCTAACATGAATTGAAGTCGATAAGCTCCCACAAATCTGTTCTGCTATTTCTTCATTTTTATTTACAAGTTTCGGAAAAATCAAAGTAGATAGTATTTTGTCTTGTATATCATTAAAATATTTATCTGTTTGCCAATATCCCCATAAATAGCAGGCTTTATTTTTATCAGAAATTAGATCATTTATATATTTACCCTTATCTTCTCTGATAATATTTCTATCTATGTCAAAATCAATAAATCCTATTTTCCGGATCGCACGAGCAATAATGCTATATCTATTATTAAACTTGCCAATTTCCGCCTCGCTACAGACAGGTAAATCCAGATCAAATACTTTTTTTAGTTCATATCCATTATGACAATTGTACATGTCATAATATGATAAGTCAGCTTTAACATCATACCCTTTTTCTTGTGCACTTTTCAGAAGAGAATATTGAAACAACTGATTGCCAAGACCACCACCAAACCAAACAATCATAGAAACTCCTTATAGTATTATCGATAGCTATTATTACTGAACTCAATTCTATCTTTCTTAATAAAAAAAATATCCATTTGCCATAAGCAATTATCGACCAATCTTGATGATAAGTCTGCTATTTCTATAGGATAAAAACCAAGCTTATCAAGAAACATACATAGCTCGTAAAATTTTAGGCTATTGTCATTAAGTCTAAAATTATAGGCTTCAATGATAAGTAAGTTAGTATTAAGCAATGTATCCTTAGCCCCCTCCAATATCGGGACCTCAAAACCATGTGTATCCAGCTTTATCAGATAGGGAGCTTTTAATTTCTGAGTGAAAACTTCATGATCAATGGTTGTAACAGGAACTTCAATACTATTGACGTTTGGCTTAAGTGCCAAAGATCCACCATCCGGATCGTTCTTATCATAATTAAAATATGTCCTCCCACAATTACTTCCAGCTGCCTTAATAGCAAATCTAACTTTACTTTTT
>JAEZIV010000003.1 GCA_023436515.1 Bacillota bacterium | reverse complement strand
GTCCATAAGTGCACTGATGGATTTCCTTGAACGATTGACAGCCAAGTCCTGAAAGAATTCACCTATCTGATAAAACAGCATTACTGCAACACCTTCCGGGAATTCTCCTATTGCGAAAGCTCCAATGGTAGCTATGGTCATTAGAAAGTTTTCATCAAAGACCTGCCCCCTCGCAATATTCTTCAAAGCCCTGATAACTACCTCTCCGCCGACCAGCAGGTAGCTTACCAGAAAAAGGCTTAATTCAGCCCCAAAGGGGAAGTCTACTATAATTGCAAATACAAAAACAAGGGCACCCAGTGCAAAAGCAATTCGTTCAAACCACTCCTTTTTATCTATAGCTGAGGTTTCATTCTCCGGTTTTTTGGAACTGATTACTTCAATTCCCGGCTCAATACGACCAGCTATTTCAGTAGCCTTCTGAACAATGTCAGGCAGTTCATGTTTATTATCTGTATCAATGGTTAATTTTTGAGAGATAAAATCCAGACTGGCGGTTTTTACACCCTGAAGTCTGTTTACCTCCTTTTCTATCCTTACGGAACAATCGGCACAGCATAAACCCGAAAAACATATAACCTCTCTGCCGGGTTGAGCTATTTCTTTCTCCAGTGGATCTGTATTGTTTTGATCCTTTTTAATTCCATCCATAAAACCCCTTCTTCCTGTCATTTCAAGAGATATGTTCAATTTACCACCTTAATCAAGTGGTTTTATTTTTCAGTAATGTGAGTTAAGCCCTGATCAAATATCATCTTAACATGCTCATCATCAAGGGAATAAAAAACTATTTTACCCTCCTTGCGGTATTTTACAAGCTTTGCTTGCTTCAGCACCCTTAATTGATGTGAAATTGCTGACTGTGTCATGTTAAGTAAAACGGCAATGTCGCAAACACACATTTCTGAAGAGTAAAGAGCGTATAGTATTTTAATTCTGGTTGTATCTCCAAAGACTTTGAAGAGCTCTGCCAGGTCGTATAGATTTTCCTCTATAGGCATATTTTCCTTAACCATGTCTACAATATCCTGATGAATTACATTGCAATCGCATCTGTCAATATCAAGCCTGTTTTCAGTCATGTACGTTATCTCCTCTCGTGAGTTGAACAATTGAATAAGTATTCATATGTTATATTATCATTATATGTACGTAGGCTAAATATGTCAATACAAACATGAATAAATGTTCAAGTGTTTCTTTTTTTGTAAAATAATTAGACTATTTTCCTAATTTTTGTGGGAAAATCGAAAAAATGAAGGAAAATACGTAATCGTGTAAAATATTGTTATATTACTAAAAAACTGTTAATAGAGATGTGGAGGGGTTTGCTGTGGAGCTGTATAAAACCTTTATGAGAAAGAGTTCCAATGATAGTATGGAAAAGTATAAACACGAGTTCTGTGATTATAGAGTAAATTCAAATATCGAGAGATGTGAATTACTGGGTAAAGCACTGTTGTTTTTAGATTTTGTACTTATACTGGTGGATTTGCTTATCTATAAGCCCTTGAGAAGTGGACATACTGCATACTTATATTTATATTACTCACATTTGATAATGTTTACTCTGCTTATAGCATGGTTCGTTCTTTTAAGACTTCACAGGAAACACAATATTTTTAAAAGCATGAAATGTCTTTACGTTAGCTTAATGACTGTCACAATGTACTGGGGCGTATTCATGGGGTTAAATGGTTTATTTATAAGCGGACAGATATCAGCCTATATTGTTTGCGTTTTCGGAATATCAGCTTGCTTGTATCTGGAGCCCTTAGAATCCTTTCTGACACATTTGGTCTCTCTGGCAGTTTTCATTTCGGGATTATTCCTACTTGTAGATGACAAAAAAGTGTTGAACAGTCATATTGTAAATTCATCAATTTTGATCCTAATATCATACATAGTATCAAATCTGATATATGAGGTTTACATAAAAGACTTCATTACCAGAAAGCAATTGTTAGAAGCTAAAAATGAGCTGGAAGCAGCTAACAAAAAGCTTAAGGAATCGGAGGAAATGAGAACGGTATTCTTTGCCAACATATCCCATGAGCTGAAAACGCCTCTAAATGTTATCTACTGCGCCGAACAGATGATGAGTAATGCACTTTTACAGGAGGGCTATAATAATGCCAGTGTACCTAAGTACCTTAAGCTGATCAAGCAAAACTCCTTCAGACTGTTAAGGCTTATTGGCAATCTTATTGATATTACAAAGATAGATGCCTCAAGCTTTGATGTTAAGCTTGTAAATGCGGATATAATAAAGGTTGTTGAGGATATAACCATGTCGGTTGCTACATATGTAGAAAATAAAGGGTTGACCGTTACCTTTGATACTGAGATAGAAGAAAAAATCATATCCTGTGACCCTGATAAAATTGAGAGGATCATGCTAAATCTTTTGTCAAATGCAGTTAAATTTACTGATAAGGGTGGAAGTATTTTTGTTAATATATATATTGAGGAGGGTAAAGTGATTATATCGGTAAAGGATACAGGAGTGGGAATACCTTTTGAAATGAGACAGTCCATATTTGAAAGATTTGTGCAAGTAGACAGAACCTTGACCAAAAAGGCAGAAGGCAGCGGAATTGGCTTATCCCTCGTGAAGGCACTTGTAGAAATGCATAACGGAAGCATTGTAGTGGATAGCAAGCTTGGGGAGGGAAGTGAGTTTATTATAGTACTACCCGATGTTATACTTTTAGATTATGAGAAGGTAGAGGCGCTTCAAAATATTGATGACAGCCACGTTAAAAAAATAAGTATCGAGTTTTCTGATATATATGAATAGGACAAAAAATTTTTTTATTAATAATTGACATTTATACCTGCTGCAGCATAAACTATATTAATACTGATTTATTGATAAAAATAATACAATTAGAGCAGGCGATGCACTGTAAAGTGTGTGGGGCTGGGCCGGCAAACGTCGGCAACGGGGAAAATACCTGTGGGACTATAATTATGAGAATTATGGTGCCACAGGTATTTTTTTAGCGTAAGGAAGCTCACTGCTTTTAGTCCTCCTATGCCTCTGGAGTGTTTCCTGTAATTAAAGTTTTTTTATTTAAGAGAATAAGAATTGTTTGAAAGGTTGAAGCTCATGATAGAAATGGTTTATAAAAAAGTAAGGCGGGTTCTATGGATTATTTTGTTTGCCAACCTGGGAGTTGCCATACTCAAAATTGCTATTGGTACAGCTATAAAAAGTGCCAGTATGTCTGCTGACGGCTATCATTCCTTATCAGACGGCTCATCCAATATAGTGGGTTTGATAGGACTGTGGTTTGCCTCCAAGCCCGTTGATGAGGACCACCCTTATGGGCATAAAAAGTTTGAAACACTTTCTGCTCTTTTTATTGCAGCAATGCTCTTCTTTATGGGTGGGAAAATAGTTCTGGACACAATAGGCAGATTTCTTAGTCCTGTAATACCTGAAATTACCTTGGAAAGCCTTATCGCACTACTTGTGACCCTTTGTATTAACGTTTTTGTGTGTATCTGTGAATACAAGAGGGGCAAAAAGCTGGGGAGTCAAATATTGATATCTGATTCGATGCATACAAGAAGTGATATATATGTTTCGATTGGTGTATTGGTGACGCTGGTAGGAATTAAACTAGGGTTGCCCCCTATCATTGACCCTATTGCCTCACTTGTTGTAGCGGGCTTTATTTTTCATGCGGCCTATGAAATATTTAAGGATAATAGTAAAGTTCTGGTTGATAAAGTTGCTGTAAATACCGAAAAAATCAGGGGTATTGCCCTGAGCTTCGAACAGGTCATAGATGCTCACAATATCCGGAGCCGGGGGTATGAGAACGATTTACATATCGATATGCATATTATTACTGAGCCAAATATGAGCGTGGAAGAATCTCATAAATTAATTCATTTGATTGAAGAAAAAATGCAGCAGGAGATAAGTAGTAACATTGAGGTTATAGCCCATATTGAACCCTTTGATCATGCATAAGTCTGATAAAAAAACAAGTCACAGGAATTGCTCCCTGTGACTTGGTAAACACTTTTATTAAATCTTGAAGATTGAAATTGAGGTCTGTAGCTCTCCGGCAAGATCGGCTAGGGACTGTGCTGAGGAGGTTATTTCCTCCATTGTGGCCACCTGCTCTTCATTTGCAGCGGAATTTTCCTGGCTTAATATTGCTCCCTCCTCTGCAGCTTTTCTTATGGTTTCAGAATTAGTAACAATTTCATGACTCTGGATTGAAACAAGCTCTATAGAGGACATTACATCCTTTACCTTTTGGTTTACATTTGTTACGTCTGCTTTGATTTCCTGGAAGGTTTCAGACACTTGCTGTGTTTGAGCAAGACCATCTTTAACCTTTTGATTTCCTATATTAATTGTTGTTACTGCATTATCAGTTTCGCTTTGAATTTCTTTTACAAAGCGGGCTATTTTAGAAGCTGAAGCTTTAGATTGTTCGGCAAGAGTTCGAATCTCGTCTGCAACAACGGCAAAGCCCTTGCCCTGTTCTCCTGCACGAGCTGCCTCAATTGCTGCATTTAATGCAAGCAGGTTAGTTTGATCTGTAATTCCTGTAATTATCGCTATTATGTTTCCTATTTCTTTAGAGTGCTCGCCCAGCTTACGGATTACGTTTTCTGATTCACTGACAGTGGCGGTTATGTCGTTCATTTGTTCCACCACATTATTTACTATGATAATTCCATGCTCAGAGGCTGAATAGGCCTTATCAGATAAAGTAAACATCACTTTGCTGTTTTCAGCTATCTCCTGAATATTATCGGATATTTTTATGATGGTATCAGTGGTATTATTTATGCTGTTTAATTGTTCTTCTGCCCCCGAGGCGTTTTTTAGTGTTGCCTCAGCGATTTGCTCGTTTGCTCTTGTACACTGCTCGGCACTGGCTGTCAGTTCTTCCGAGGAGGCTGCAACCTGAGAGGAAACATCACTTACTTTTATCAGTATTGCGCTCATATTCGTTACCATTTTATTTAAGGAGGTCACCAGTACACCAATCTCATCCTTACTTCTTATATTGAGAGTATCAACCTTTAAATCTCCTTCCGATACGCGACGCAAGGTATCAGACACTTTTTTTACAGGGATGGAAATGTGCCTTATCAAAAGGAAGGATATTATTACTGTAATTAAAACAGCAATTAGGCTTATTATACCGATTGTAGAATAAGTATTGTTTTGTACTTTATCAATTATGTTCTGGGCATCGTTTGTTAACTTCTCAATGTCCTGATGAATTTTTTCGTGGGACTCACGATAGCTGTCAAAAAGCTGCTTGCCGTCACCTGCCTTTGAACGGGCCTCAGCTAATTTACCTTCCTTGATAAGTGTGATTTGTGAATCAAAATATTGCTCAATAGCATCAATCTTTGGCTTGGCTTCTTCAATCAGCTCTGCCATAATTGGATGCTTATCCAGTCTTGATTCAACTTCCTGAAGGTGTTTTCTGATATCAGCTCTCCCGGATTTGAAAGGATCAAGATATCTTTCGTCTCCGGATACAAGATATCCACGTACACCAGTCTCTTCATTAACTAAGTCGGTTAATATTGCATCTGCTGCTCTACTAATTGGAATAACATTAGATATTAATTCATCCGCTTGCCATTTTAGGGATTGGGTTGAAAACATGCTTATTCCTACAATGATTATCATTAATACTAGAACAATAATGTAA
>JAEZIV010000440.1 GCA_023436515.1 Bacillota bacterium | reverse complement strand
GGTTACTGCCTCCTCCCTTCACTAATAAGAAAATATTAAAATGACACCTTTGAAAACATTTTGTAGGTATCAATTCCTGCTACAACTACTAAAAAATTCAACAAAATAATAAAGCCTGAGACAAGAGCTATTATGAAAACTAAATTTCCATGACCTTCTCTCCGGTTTTTAACCTCTGTCTTTCTTTGTTCACTTACCTGGTTCTGATATAGCTCAATTTGTGTAATGAGTTTATCCGGACTGATATAGTCCAGCTTTCCTAAAAGGCTTGCAAAGGACTTAGAAAATTCAGTACCTATTGCACTGCAGAAGTATTCCTGGCCTTCAATGTATCTGCCCTCATACCAAAAGCCCAGCAATCTGTTTATATGTGGCCTGATTATCCTGGTACACTTTGCGATCTCACGAATTATGTAATCAGAGGATAATGCTTTATCGGTCATGGAGATAGCCATGTTTTTCAGTTGGCTTAGGCATCTGTATATTTCAACATTGCACCTTTCCTTATTTCTCTTGCCTATTTGATTACATAAAAGGTAAAGTGGACTTTTAAAGGTTAGAAGCTTTACACTTGGCCAGGACATAAGCAGAGCAAGTAGCCAAAGAAATACATGCAGGTTTACATTTGTTCCATGTTTAAAGCGAATGTAGGTTGCATATGCCAGCCAAAGTAATAAAGTAGTTAATCGTATGCTCTGAAACCAAAAGGCAGACATTTTAATTCCTGTCTGCTTAAATAATTCTTGGGTCTGTGAGCTATTAAATTCTTTCTTGCACCAATTTGTTAGTCTGTTCAAACTTCTCCGTGTTACGGCTCTGGAATACTTGTATCCACCGTCGATACTGTAGGACGTTTTAAACAGAGCAGCTCCGATGCCAAAAATAAATAAAATGAAGATGTATGGTATGATAGTAAATATTTCAATCCCTCCCTATATATCATATCTGGGTTTACGTATCATCATTAAGGCAATGAAGCTGATCATTATCCCTAAGAAGGTTAATATAGCCATTCGCAATCCAATTACATTTACAAATTGATACTCTAAAAATTTCTTGAAAGTAAATCCATAGGTGTTGATAGCAAAGAACACACTTAAGAAATATAAAGGAACTAACAGGAATCTGATCATTGTAAAGGTATCCGTGTTATACCGCTTGCTTACTTCAATCTGCTCCCTGATATCCTGCAGCTTTTTTAATATATCCTCAAGTCCGCTGCTTACATCTATGCCCTTGTGAATGGCCATCTTTATATTTGCTCTTAGCAGCATCGCCCATTCGGTGTCATAGGAATACACGAATTGATTTAAAGCCAAATCAAGCTCTTCTTCGTCCCTGTAATTTTCCAAGGCAAGGGAAAGTCTATATAAGACTCTCCTTGAATAGCCCTCAGCATTAAATCTAGCTGCTGTATTTTCAACTGCCCTTATCATGTTATAGCTGTGTTGCTTATACTCATTGGATATGCTTGTTACTATTGCATCAGCGTCATAGGAGCTATCTATTTGTATTGAGCGGAGCTTGCCCCTAAGATACATGTACGGGAACAAGGAGGATATTAATGCTATGCTTAAGCCGAAGGGCAGTGTAAAAATTTTTGTTGATATGAGGAAACTGAAAATAAAAATAGCTGCACTTGTTATTAGAAAAACATAGACTTCGGAGGCTTTTGCATCTCTGGATCTGACAGTAGACATTACTCTTTTTATATGAGCTATCATAAGGATCTGCTCTTTATTCTTTTTAGCACTAACAGTTTTTTGAAGCCTTCTATATTGGTGCTCTTCCCTGAATAGAGTTTTTATTGAGCTGCCAAATATGCACCAAAGCCCGTACCCAACCAAGCCCATACAACCGGCTTGTGCTAAGAACCGTATTATCATGCTTAAAATGCTAAGTCTCACTGATTACACCTCCCATCAGCACGCTTTTTGCTTGTTTTTTGTAAAGGCCGGTCGTATTATTTTCTGAGGCATGGGGTATTTCTCGGATAGCTTTTTGAGAGTATTTAAGTATACTTCCAAGGCTTTTTCATCTTCAAACCCGCCGATTTCCATAACCTTTTTGCTGACGCTGTAATTAAAGCACCAGCTATCTATATCCTTCTGATATTCACAGATTTTATGGTATACGATATCATTTATCTCCGGGTCATAATGGATTTCATATATTGCCTTTAGACGTTTTTGCTTACGGTCCTTTGGTAGCTGAACCATTTCAAAAAGGAAGTTGAAGCTGTTAGCAACCCTAGCCATGTGGTAGTCAATGTCACCACCAAACACACCCTGGATTTTATTTGCCATATCATAACAAAAGCTGCTCATATCTGAAATATGGATGGATATTTTTAAGCGGTTTGTACCTTTATTACCTGCTTCAACTGCAATATATGCGGTATATCCGTCTCTAACCTCCTGTACAATGAAATAGTCAGCATCAGACTTTAATAACTCCGAAGCTAATTTAAAGAGCTCTTCTCCTGTAGCTAGCAGGGATATAATAGCAGGCTTAGGCATGACTTCATGTATCCGTATCTCAGGATCAGTCTGTATCAGTACACCTTCCAGTTCCTGATCTTCATAGAGCTGCCAGGTTAATTCCATGGTTGACTTACCTGAACGAACCGGCCCTGCAAAAGCAACTCTAACACCACATTTTACAAGTGCCTCCAAAGCAGGAACAAGCTCGTGGGGTATTGTACCTAGTCTTGCCTGTTCCTCAAAGGTAAGAACCTTTACAATGTATTTTCTAAACACCATGGTATGCTGGCCTTCAACTACACGATTTCCGGTATACACTGTTACACGTTCTCCAGTTTCCATGTATAGTTCTGAATAGCTTTCATCAAGCCTTTTTGATTCATCCCTGTTCATTAATGCTTTCCTAAGCTGTTCAAACCTTTTGCCGGAAATTTTCTGTTCTTGAAGTACCTGCTTACCATCTATGAAAAAGTAAATTCTTTCACCAATGATCTTTGCCGAAGAGCTGTCGGCCATATCCATCCATTCCGCTATTCCGGCAATTCCCCAATTTTCATGAAAAATTGCATCCACCAGATTCTTATACCATGATGGGTGCTGCTCATTTTCAAGCTTATTTGCTTTAAGAAACTCCCTGATTTTATCCTTCAGGTAATTAACCTCTGTGGCTTTACCCAAGATGGCATTTCTGTGCCTGGCCAAAAGTAATTCGGTGTTATTCTGGTTTTGCTCCCTCAACCATTCATCATCTATATGTTGTTT
>JAEZIV010000392.1 GCA_023436515.1 Bacillota bacterium | reverse complement strand
GTCCACGTCTTTAACATTAGGTAATTATATTTATTCCTTTCCAGCACTTTTCGTATAGTCTCTACTGCTTCCGGGTTTACTTGAACTTCTCTGCTTGGTTTGAGGTAGTGATAAGAGGTCCCTTCATCCCTGACTGCAGAAACGGGTACTAATACATGTCCAACTGAAATTGATTTATCTAGAACTCCTGCACCACCAACTGCAATAAACTTCTCCCCACCTAAAGCGATTACTTCCTCCAGCATTCCTGCGCACAGCGGAGCCCCTATACCCGGGTGGAATAGAGCTATACTCTTTTCACCGGACTGCATTTCATATATTGGGTGTTGACCCATTTCTGATTTTAAACTCGTCACAAGCTTTAGTTTTCCTTCAGTTTTTAGCTTTTCTATAACATCCATAAAGAAGCAGATAACGATATTCTGTGGCATGGAGATTTTTTGGATTACATTCTTCGGTTCTATAACAGCATTTGCTTGCTCATCAAACTCCAGTATCGGGAATTCTTTAATAAAATGTTTATTTTCGGAATGCTTACTTATTGCACTCATCATCTTACCTCCTTAAAACATAAAAACCCGCAGAATCACTCACAAGAGTGACTCCGCAGGATATAGTTACTGCGTGTAGGACAGCTATTGTCCCTATGTTGCTAGCATCAACGCATAAACATACTCACTTTTTTGGTATTATTTCACAATTGTATCACACTGTCAATAACGAATTTTCGAGCAAACAATCAACAAATATTACCAAAATATATACTCCGAATACTATTTATGTCTAGCTAGATATCGTATCCAAACTCAATTAAAGCCCCGAAGAACTCAAACCCTAAACCCTTATATAAAGATATAGCAGGTTTATTATCACCATGCACACTTAAGGTTGCTATAGCCTTCCCTTTACCCTTTAGATACTTTAAGACTTCAGTTATAATATACTTGGCAACACCTTTATTCCGCCAACCAGGCAATACGAAAATATTTTCTATGGCGCTGCGTTCTTCAGTAATCATCCATGTCATGGCATCACCAATAAACTGATTACCGTCAAAGGCACAAAAATTGTTCCATTCCGGTGTATTCCTAAACCATCTTAGAAGGTTCATACTCCATACTACTCCTGAAAATGCAATTATTTCAGCTTGGTGATACTGCTGCAGTTCTTCTTCGGTGCTCAACAGATTCTCAACAACCTTAATACCCTCAGGAACAGGTACATAGGGTATCTCATGAGATAAATCAAATTTTAAAACCAAGGAATTCTGATATGCAACAAAATTATTTGAAAGTAGGAAGTCAATTTCACTAAAATCCTTTGGAGACATCCACTTAATAACTCTTATCTTCTTTTCAGGATATTGCATTTTTATCTGTCCTGCCCTGTGTATCAGCTTCTTCAAAAGGCTTTCTTTTATATCATCAGAGGAGGGGAATTGGGGATTCAACGATATACTTAGAAGCAACTTATATGTAAAATCAGGCGATACATCCTGTTTATTAATTAAGTTCCAGGTATCATGAGGCTCAAGGTGTCCAACACCCAAAATCTCACCAGCAGAGTTTACTGCACAAAAAATGTTTTCAGGTTCAAAGTCAGGATTGTACCGATATGATAGTTCTAACACTTTATCAAATAAACCAATCTTGTCAGCATCATTTTCTATGTAGTTCCGCATTGCATAATCCATATGTTCTATTTTATTCATTGGATAAAGCCTCCTAAAGTTCTTATAACAATGATATCACAACAACTAAAAAGGCAAATACCAATAAATAAATATAGTTATTTTGTACGGTATTTTGGTCAGGCAATGGCTTCTGCTTTTAGAACATCCATAACACCCGTAATATCACTAATTGATTCAGCCTTGCAAACTTTTATCCTCTCATAGCTTTGGTGTCCGTTACAAACAAGTAAGCAATCACAACCAAGTTCCTTTGCAACTTCATAGTCATGTACGGTATCGCCAATTAATAGCACCTCCTGAGGCTCTCTACCTAATTCAGTCAGAAGTTCTTTACCTCTTTCAATCTTGCTTACCGCATAATGGTTGTTTAGTCCGGCTACTTTACAAAAATACTCACGTATATTAAGCCTAGTGACTATTTCCATCAACTCACACTCTTGAGATGCGGATAATATAGATTGTCCTATCCCCAATTTGTTTATATATTTAAGTACCTGCTCGGTGCCTATATATAGACTGAACTTATTGTCTTCAGACCTGAATTCTGAAATAAACTCAGCAGCTAGTTTTTCAAAGGATTCAGAAGCAAAATCAAAGCCTAGTTGGGAGTAGTAGTCTTTTACAGGAAAGGTAAAAATGTTTTTATACTTACTGGTATCAAGCAGCGGCAGATGTCTTTTCTGTAATAAGCGGTTCATACATTCAATTGCTATGTGAACATCATTCAGCAATGTTCCATTCCAGTCCCAAATAATGTGCTTATATGCCTTAATTGAATTCATAAAAGTTAATCGCTCCTTATGCTTCTATAAAGTATGCTTTCACCGAACACATGTTCGTAATTCAATTATATTCTTTTTTACTTATTCTGTAAAGTAAAAACCACAGCATTTTTCCAGTACCTGAATTAACTGTTTTCCAATCATATCTGTAATTTATCTGCATATTTCAGTATCAAAAGGCTCCGGAAGGTTAAATCACATATCCTTTTTGTCGGATTTCTCCAGCTATTCTCCAACGCAAGACCAGTATAAGGAGACCATTTGGTAAAATAATAGTGCCTTAATGGTTTAGCAAATTTTCCATCGTCTCTTTCGAGGATATCTGCTAATAAATGTACCTGATTCGCCCAGTATGGCAGCTTTTCGACTACTCCAAGCCTTGAAATCAACTCAGCAAGATGGAACCATACAAAGAAATCCTAATCACTTAATTCATCCAGCTTCATTTTAAAATCACTCATAAAAACTGCAGCGGGAGCAATGAGTTGAGACTTCTCTTTTACGTGGATATAAGGAATAGGCGAAAGCTCAACAAGCCTGTTTATGGAAGCAGCTATCATTGAGAGGGTTTCATCGGTTCTCCATGTATGGGTGTACGCAAGAAGCCTCAAATCATAAATACATGGAAATCTAACTCCTGGCTTAAAAACAAGCTTATCTTTATATTTTTCTGAAATCTCATCGAAAGAAGAGATATTTAACACCGATCTAAATGCAGAAAGTGAGTTGTTGATCTGCTCTTGTACAAATGTTTCGCTTTCCATACCTGCATAAGCAAATAAAACGGCTCTTAGTAGGTATGACCCGCCAAGGCACTTTTCGTCCAATATTCTTCCTACCTTTAAAAAGCTATTAGCAAAGGAAGTATCCTCGCCCCTTATAGAATTCAGTGCTTTTAAGAAAGCTTCATTCTCTATACTTACACCCTTCTCATGAAGCAGTCGAATATAAGTTTCTACACCGTCTTCCCCGTGAAATTCCCTGCCTATCCAGCCGTTAGTCTGCTGCTTGTCTATAATTCCTTTTACTACTTCATCCTGTAAAATCTGTCCCTGATAGTAAGCCATTTCATTAATGTCGAAAGTCTTATTATGGATTTCTTTAAACACTCTAAATCTAATGGATGGACAGGCATTATTCATAAGAAAATCAATGCTGTTTTTCATACTGTACCTCGCTTATTTACGTCTTTTGTAGTATGGGTACCTTTTTATAACAGATATGCTTAATACTATAATCTGTCAGCCTACTGTCTAGTCTTAGCGAAGGCGAAGCCTTTTCCGAGCTTTGATTCAATGCATATCTCAGACCTGTTTATCATCCTTTGTCACTCCTTAACTGATTAAAATGTTCTAAACTTCCTCTTTTCATAATAACCATTAACTAAAGAAGGACCTAACATATTAATAGCTGCATCATAATCCTTTGCCAACACTGTTGCACTGTGGGCATCAGAGCCAATGGTAACATTTATTCCACCAGATTTTATGTATAAATCAAGCAAAGCCTTCCCGGGCAAGGTTTCGGATAGTCCCTTTCTGAGGCTGGAGGTATTTATTTCTAAGGAAATATTGTTCTTTATCATGGCCTTGAAAATGTCAGATACCATACTTTCATCCCAATAAGAGTCTTTATAATACCGCTTTGGAAAATCAATATGCGCCAGGCTGTCAAAGCCTCCACAGGATACTGCCTTAAGTACCTCTATCCAATACTTTTCAAAGGCTTCTTTCAAGGGGATTCCCTTTGCAAGCAGCTCACTGGCAAACAAATCATCAATCCAGAAATGAACCGACCCCAAGACAAAATCATATGGAAGCTTTGATAATTTATCAAACTCCTTCCGGTAAATATGTGGTTCTGAAAACTCCATCCCACTTAAAATTGTTACTTTATCAGAATATTTATCCTTAACACGATTTAGCTCAGCGAAGTATTCTTCAGGTTTATAATAATCATACCCCATATCTCTATTGTTAAAATCCACATGGTCAGTAAAGCATAGAAAAGTAACCCCCTGCTTAATTGCCTCAACACAATACTCCTCCATTGAAGTATTTGAATCACATGAGAATAATGTGTGTACGTGAAGATCTGTAGGCATTATGTTCTCCTTTATTTCATTATTTCTTTTTCATTCCATATACCACCACTGCCCTCAATGCTTAATCTTTCTCCAAAATATTTAACAAACTCACTTTTTTCATCGTAGATCCGTTTACTTATCTCAAAATTCAATTCCTTACGATATTGTTCATCCTGCTTCCTGCGGGTAGTTTGAAACCAATCTATAACATCCGTTATTGATTTGTTATGGTGAGCAGCATATAAAAACTCCATCCACACATCATATGTACCGAAATGGTCAAGATGGTCTGCATCCTGATGCAGCTTTATGTAATCTGAGATTAAACTTCTATCAGAATACCGGTCATCATGGACACTGATGATTTTGCAGATTTCTTCAAGTTCATATTCGGAGCAATAGTCCTTTAGTACTTCTTCTGCCTTTTTCGCCCCTTCCTCCGAATGATTTTCAACACCATTCATAATGTCGTGGAACCATGCTGCAGCTGTTAGAATTTCGTCATGACTGTCGTCATCGGGAAGTATATGTTGTCTTAGAGCTATTACAAGCTTAGCCACCCGCTCACCATGATAATATTTGTTGCCTGTTTCCTTCCAGGAGTGGCTGCTCCTGTTGCCCAAATATTCGAAGGCAAGCTCCTTAATCTTTACTAAATCCATTATATTTCTCCTTGAATCACATTCATAAATTACTCATTAACCATTACTGATTTTACGCTGTTTGCTTTATCACTAACCAATAAAGACATTGCTTCACCTATATCCTCCAGCTTAAACCTGTGACTGATCAAATCCTTCAAATTAATGAAATTTGACTTTACCATGCTTATGCACCTTGGAAAATAAAGAGCGGGGGCTGCAAAGGAGGCTTTGAGCTGAAGCTTTTTTACATGAAATTCATTGGCATTAAAGGTCACATCTGCAGAACTTCCGTCAGCAAAGCCTATATAGGCAATGGTACCACCTATCGCAGCTATTTTTACACAGGTGGAAATCAGTTGGGGAGGTGCAGTCAGCAATATCTTATCAATCCCGCCGCCAAAAGGATACTCCTCCAGCGTAACCTTATCTGTCAAAATTATTTCATCGGCACCAAACTTTTTAGCCAGGTCTATTCTGGCAACAGCATTTGATCGGGCGGCGGCATAAACTTTCCCTGCTCCTGCTGCCTTCGCCAAACGTATTGCCATTAATCCAATCGGCCCTGCTCCAACTACTAGAACCCTGTCGTTCAAGCGAATATCAGCAGTATAAAATAAATCCATAGCCACTCCCATTGGCTCTATGAGGGTAGCCTCGTCAAAGCTCATTCCCTCAAAGGGTACAAGGCATTCCTTAGGCACAGTAATATACTCCGCAAAGCCCATGCTGGTATTTCCCCAGAAATTAGGACCTTTATTGCATAAGTCAGCCCGTCCATTCCTGCACAATTCGCACTTTCCGCAAAAGGAACCACTTTCAAGTACAACTTTGTCCCCTTCCTTTACAGTGCTGCAATTCTTTCCTTTTTTTACTATCACGCCTGCTATCTCATGCCCAAAGGGCTCCCATTCCTTGGCGTCTACACCGGCAAAGTTCATATCACCGCCGCATATACCACAGGCCATGACCTTCACAAGCGCTTCATCGTCGCTAGGCTCTTTGATTGCTATGTCCCTTACCTGAAACTGAAAAGGGGCTTTTACGAATGCTGCTTTCATTTGCAATACCTCCATATAAAATATAATTTATTATGTTGTTGAACCTTTGCTGCAGAGTTTCATGTTACGTTGATTGCCATAGGCTAATAGCTGATGTTACAGTGGAATCAAATTTAGTTAAATATTTTATATTATTCGTATGTTGCCATTTTACCCCAGCAAAGACATATAATCAATCATAAAAAAACAGGGGGTAGAATCCTACTCCCTGCATTATCACAAAATATCAATATGCTAAAAATTTCAGTGGCTTAACCATTTTTCCAACTCCGGTATCATCGCCTCATAGTTCATTAAGGTTTTTATAGTTTCAAACACCTGCTCTGTCCCCAGACTTTGTTCCTCTATATCAGTACATTCGAGACCTAATGACCTTTTGAGGTTATATTCAAGCCATCCCAGCTTGCCCTCATAACCCTTTTCCAGAACACTTCTCCAGTCAGCCCTTACCTCTCCGCTCCTGCTCTTATACCCCTTGATAAATGCAAGAAACCTGTCTTTATCAATACTTCCCTCTTTAGCTTCAGACCAATATACAGCTGTATCCACCAGATCATACATGGGATTTACATAACCGGCAGATTCCCAATCAATAAGCACAGGCTTATCATTCTTCCATAAAACATTTTTCGGGTCTAGATCCCTGTGACTGATAACCAAATTATCAGCCAAATGCCTTTGGGATATACTGGATCGTGTGTTCCAATAATACAGATTATCAATACTCTCCCAGAGCATTTCCACCCACTCAGCATTGACCGCCTGTCCCTTTTGTAAATAAACACTCCAATCGGTTTCTTGTCCTGCTTCAGAAACCTCTCCTGTTATACTCAACTCTGAAAAGTCGATTTCATGAATACTGGCAAGAATTTCGCCCATTAATTCACTGTGCTCTGCAAATATTTCGAAGGTTTTAAGGCTTTTAGCGTCAGCCCAATCAAACACCAGATAATACTGCTTTTCAATCTCATGAATTGATTTTCCATCAATGATTTTTGCAGGGAGTGCCGGAATTTTAGTTGCTGCCAGATTACTGATTTTCTCAGCGTTTATGTAATTTTTCATAGCTTGTGGTCTGAGCATTATCTGAGGATTCAAGGCTTTAACAGCATATTTTCCAGATGTTGTATTTATGGCAAACATTTTATGTAAAAATCCGCCTGCTATAGGCTCCGGATTACCAAGAAAATCTCCCATTTTTAATGAATTGCACAACCTTGCAAATTGTAGATTATAGTTTATATCATTCATTTCAATTTATCCCCTGGCATATGTTGATGATTTTTTTCAAATGCGGAAGAAATTTACCATTCCTAAAGAACTATTCGAGGCGGATTTTTTATGTTATCTATAAAGCTCTTTTTAAGCTCGGGCTCAGTATTTATCCAACTCTGCATACAGGTAAACAACAGTAAGCGTCTATAATTTATAAAGTTTGTAATTTCCTTGTACCAAAAATCCGAAAGATGATTCTCCTTCTCATATCCGTTGATAAAGCTATAAAAGAAGCGCTTCAGTCTTTCAGCATCTGATAATGGCGACACCATGCCCCCATAAATATCAAACATGACCCCCTGAGCAGGAGTGATAATATCCTGTAAAAAAAACTGCACTGCAGAACAGTCAAAATCAATAATAGTTATATTTTTGTCCTGCACTAGAATATTTCTCTGATGATTGTCATTATGTATGAAGCCATATTCATCCCTTCCTGTTGGAAGGGTATCAAGGTATTTCCCTATATCATTCCAGGCTGACTTAACTATGGGCTCTTTGCACCAATCGGTAAAGAACTCGACTTCCGCTTGATGGTTTAAGCTCTTGAAATCTCCTCCTTCTGTAAATCCCTTAGTAACTCTATGAGATTTACCGGTAATTCTTCCCCATTCGACCAGCAGCTCATCGGTCAATTCGTGACTTTCCGGATTTCTTCCTTCGGAGAATTCCATCACATATGCAGTATAAATGTGCTGGTTATCAAAGCTTGTTTCGTACAGATTCCCATTTTGGTTTTTCATCGGGTAAGCAAGTTTAATGCCCTTCTCCCCCAGAAGATTTGCAAATCTGACACGGATTTCAAGAGAACGTAACTTTTCCCTTTCATTTTCTGGTATTGCCAGTATCTTCAGCACCATTCTTCCGCTTTGAGAATCATATGCATAAAGAATTCCATCTGCGCTTTCACTGCCTCCGCCAAGGTACTTAAGCTCATCTTTTCTGATTGATAGCTTATCACAAATTTCCTGCATAGCCTTTTCAGATACTTTTATCATGCTTCTCTCTCCTTTAACTTCGGGCATCAAGTATCCAGATTATAACATACCATATATTTTCACACAAACTAATAAATTACTATACTTATATATTACAATCCTAGTAACGAACAAATGAGCAGTTTAAGAAAGCCTCCTGTGACCCAAGAAATGCGAGGATATAAATATATTAGGAGGGCGATTTTCCACCCTCCTAGCATTTATACTTATATTAATTTTTATTAAATCCAGAAATTAATGACTGTGAGCATAAGATTATTCATTAACTGGCTATTAAACTTCCGACTAATCGATCAGTATTTTAAATACAATGGGTTTATCACCTTGAACTGACTTAGTTGATATGTGGAGTCCCTCATTATCTCTTGACCACTCAGGAGTATCCTCAAAACCAAGTACTTCAACCTTTTTGATAATACCATGAAATAGAGGTAGTCTTGCTGCGTCATGTTCTGCCAGAGCTTTTATGCATACCTTTCCAGTATCCGGATAGTTTAGGAAGGTTGCATATAAATAGCTTCCCTTGACAGTAAAACGTATATCCTCACTCGTAAACACCTTGTCCTTGGTGTCAGTAAACTGTCCCTCTTCAATTTCTGTAGGCCCTTCTGCAGCTATTCTCCAAAAGCCTGTCTCGTAGATTGCCTCACCATTTACCCTCAGCCATGCTCCTATTTCCTTCAGTATTGCAGCATCCTCCTCCGGTATCGAACCATCTGCCTTTGGACCTATGTTCAGTAAAAGGGTACCGTTCTTGCTCACTATGTCAACTAGATCACAGATGATATCCTTTGCTTTCTTGTAAGTATTGTTACTGGTGTAACACCAGGAATTCTTCGCCACAGCAGTATCTGTCTGCCAGAAAAAGGGCTTTATATCAGCAAACTGGCCTCTTTCAATATCGGGTACGGCGCAGCCAAACTGGAAAGCATCATGCTTATAGTTAATAACTACCCCTTCACCCCATTCAATACTTCGGTTATAGTAATATGCGGCAAATTTCTTTAAATATGGCTTCACAGCACTATGATGAATCCACCAGTCAAAATAGACCAGTCTTGGCTTATAGCGGTCAACAATTTCACAGGTTCTAACAAGCCAGTCCTCCATGAAATCATCACTTGGAGTCGGTTCACTGAACAAATCCTGGTGCTGCCCTTCAGGCATGGCAGGCCAATAGAAATCCCCGCAAACCAAAGGCTCCCTTATGTCACTGTCAAATTCTTTTCCATGTCCCATGAAGAACCAATGCTCCACACGGTGGGATGAGGCTCCATTGACAATTCCACGTTTATTAAAGGCCTCTGACAATTCTCCCAGCACATCTCTCTTTGGCCCCATTTCATATGCATTCCAATGTGAAAGCTCACTTCTGTACATTTGAAATCCATCATGATGCTCTGCCACCGGAACTACATATTTTGCACCTGCCTCTACAAACAGATCAGCCCATTCATCCGGGCTAAATCTTTCTGCCGTAAACATGGGAATGAAGTCTTTGTAGCCGAATTCCTTATGAGGTCCATATGTTTTAATATGATGCTCATACTCAGGACTTCCCTGGATATACATATTTCTTGAATACCACTCGTTGCTAAATGCAGGAACTGAATAAATCCCCCAATGAATAAATATCCCAAACTTCTTTCTTTTGTACCAGCCGGGTACCTCATACTGGGATAAAGAATCCCAATTGTCCTTGAACCTTCCGGCTGCAATAACCCTCTCAATTTCTTGAATGTACTCTTTTCTGTTCATTAGAAATCCTCCTGTGAATTTAATAGCTGGAAATAGGTATTGCATAACATAATATGTATCAAAAGTATCTCCAAGTTTAAGTCAGATGGTGGATGAAGTGGCTGCAACCAACAGTTTTTAATTGAATACCGAGTTTAATACCACCACAAGTCCATTACTCCATGAATAAAGGATGGTAGAAAAATATTCTCATTAAGCTTGTTCGACAAACAAGCGGTTTATCCTCTTACATGTAGTGAAAATGTAAAGAAAAATAGTTAAATACTGCTGACAATTAAGTTAGTGATTATGAGCTTCAAAATCATAGGATTATTGATAAAGCTACTCTTCTCTAGTCTTTTTTTTAAATGTATGATAATATTTTTTGAGAAGTGGTTAGTAAAATATTCAAATTACGAAAGCGTGAAGATATGCACATTAATAAAAAAAGCCCTATTCCGGCTTATTATCAGCTTAAGAGTAAGATAATGGAAAAAATAAACAGCGGAGAGTACGCTGAAAATTCCCTCATTCCCTCCGAGAGAGAGATGAGCGACTCTTTGGGCATCAGTCGCATGACTGTTCGCCAGGCTCTGACACAATTGGTACAAGAGGGCACCTTGTACAGGGAGAGAGGTAAAGGAACCTTTGTAGCTAAAACAAAGATCGCACAGAAAAACATCGCCAGCTTTTCTCAAACTGTAAGGAGTAAGGGCATGCAGCCATCTACGAAGGTTTTGAGATTTGAAAAAATAGTAGCGCCGGATAATATTGTGGAGGTACTGGAGCTTGAGGCAAATTCTATGGTTTATAATGTAAAAAGACTGAGATTTGCAAACGACATACCTGTTGCAATAGAAGAGAATTTTATACCTGAAAAGTATTGCCCCGACTTGGACACTCAGGATTTGACAAAGTCTCTCTGCACGGTGTTGACAGAAGAGTACTCATTTAACATACAATACCTGGAAAATGTTATTGAAGCGGGTAAAGCCTCCGTTGAAGATAGAGAGCTGCTGAAAATCACCTCCGGTACTCCTGTGTTAAAAATTAGTTCTGTTGTTCATACTGACTCAAACCTTAAATTACTATATGAAGACTCAAAATACCGTTCTGATGAGTATAAGTACAATGTTCTGGTCTACAATAGCAAAAATCCACTATAGAATGGCGACCATGCCTATAACTATCATTATAAGGCTTCCAAGCTACAGGTTTAACCCACTTGACTTTAAAGTCTGTTAATGTTAAATTTATATTAGGTGGTATATACCTCTATACATTATACGAACTATTAATTATTATAAGAATGCGAGGAATTGTTATGACAAAAATGTGGCAGGAAATACTGGAACAACCAAGTGTCTTAGAAAGGTGCAAGAGCTCAAGCGAGGCTGTTATCTCAACCATAGCGGAGTATTTGAAAAAGCAAACTATTAATTCTGTAGTAATTGCAGCAAGAGGTACTTCTGATCATGCCGGTGTATATGCAAAATATATTATTGAGCATACTTTGCACATACCAGTGGCACTGGCCGCTCCTTCAATATATACTATATACAACAAGAATCTGAATCTGAAGGATAGTCTTGTTATTGGA